>CAJMSL010000034.1 GCA_905216045.1 uncultured bacterium | reverse complement strand
GGGTGCGGCTGTTGACGATGCGCGCTCTGCGGGCGCGAATGCCGCGGCTATGGTCGAGGGACATCGCGCCGGGCTTACGGTGACGCTTGCGCTGACCGCTGGGCAGCTGCCCCAGGTCGCGGCGCGCCGTCGGACGCGCACCCGAACGCCCGTTTAAGTTGGATCCGTTTTGGCGCATATGCCCTCCCCCATAAACACAGCAAGCCGGAGCAACAGGTCTCCGGCTTGCCTCCCATCATTTGGTACGTCGCTATTTTGTAGCTTTTGACGAGCCTCCGCTCGCCTTTTGGTATTCGTCCTTAAAGGCCTTGAACATGCCGCGCGTCTTGCCGAGCTGCTTGCCCAGTGCGCGACTGCCCTTGTCCACGGCAACCGATCCCTTGTCATCGAGCACCTTGGCGCCCTTCTTGACCTTATCGCCCACCACGACGCTTGCCTCGGCAGCCTTTGCGGCGGCGCCGCCCGAATACCCGAGCGACTTGACCTCGTCCGAGACGACCATCGCGCCGTTCTCGTAGCCGCGCAGCATCGTCGGCGGCACCTGCGTGTCACCAACCAAAACACTCGAAGCAGCACCGGCGGTCACATAGAATGCCTGCACGATGCCCGAGCGTGGCTTGAACTCAACGTCCGAGCAATAGCCCACGACGTCGCCCGATTCCGTGCGCACGTCCATACCGACCCAGATGATGCAATCGTCCAGGTTGATGTCGAGGCGCTTGGCGGCGGCGGCATCGTACGTGTCCTTGACGTCATCGACCGCAATGGCGCCCTCGTAGACACCAATGGCGTCGAGCGCTACGAATCGATCGGGACGCTCGATCATGCCCGCGATATCGGACTGGCGGACCATAAAGCCGACCACGCGCGTACCGCCCGGGGTAAAGACCGGAAAGTGAATCTTTCCGAGCTTTTTAGGGCTGCGCGGTGTGCCGTCCTTTTTGGTGCGCTTGTCCTCGGTAGGCTTGCGATAGATCTTGGCGCCGACAAAATCCCCGGCGCGCATTATGCCTCGGTCGAGGGCTCCGCAGCCTCGGTATCAGCCTCGACGGCGTTCTCGACCACGACGTCGGCGGCAGGCGTCACGTTGCCGCCCGAAATGGCGTCGTTGAGCTGCTCGCGCAGCTGGTCCATGCGCTCGCGGGCCAGGTCGACCTTGGCGCGCAGGTCGTCGGTCTTGGCGTCGACCATTGGGCCAAAGTCATTCACCGCAGCACGGGCCTCCTCGGCGCTGTGCTCGTAGGTGTCGCGCATATTGTCCCAGGCGTCGTTGGCGATATCGGCAGCCATGGCGCGGGTCTCGGCGCCCGAGCGCGGGGCCAGAGCAACGCCGACAATAGCGCCGGCAGCGGCACCAAAAAGTGCGCCGGAGACAAAGCTGAAAGTCTTACCCATGATCATTCCTCTCCTGCGGGCACGTCGGTGCCCACCGTTTGAATGCTGTCCATTATACCCGCAGCGCATCACTTGCCGCTCCGCTAATCTGCGTACGGCAAAGGCGCAGGTATGTGATGGTGATAAACGCCTAGACCTACTCCTGGGGCATAGCCGGCATGGCCACCGTGGCACCCGGGTCCTCGCCGGCGCCGTCCACGAGCGGCAGACCGCCCTCATGCGCAGGTCCTGCCGGAACCGTCGCCGCACCGCCAAAGACGGCAGCGGAGGCCTCGTGGTTCTCGGCAACCGCGCCCTCGGTATCAATCGCCACCTGGGGCTCGTCGTCAAAGTTGGGGACACCCTGGGGCTCGGTGGGAACGGGCTCGGCGGTCGCATCGGAAACGGGCTCGGCGTCGACCGGCGCATCGCCCTCGTCAGCGCCCTCGTCAGCGCCCTCGTCCTCGGCAGCATCTTCGCCGTTCGCAGCGGCGACGGCCTCGTGAGGATCCTTGCCCTCGGCCTCGGCGCGCATGCCCAGCACCAGGTTGCGCAGGCCCGCGACCGTGCCCTCCACGTCGGGGGCAGGCTGGTCGGCGTGCAGATAGGCCCAATCCATCATAAAGGTAGCCGAAGACAGCGCACCGATGGCCAACGCGTCATCGGGACACGAATGCTCAACCTCAAAGACGCGCTCGTCGTGCTCGCTCACGCGCGTGCGACCGCACGAGATGCTGCCGGCAAGACCGGTCTCGTTCATGAGCTCGACCGTCACGTGCTCCAGCAGGTGGCAAAGCTCGGTCTGGCCCATGCAGTCCTGGAACTCGCGACCCGAATCGCCCAGGCACAGATGCTTGGCAATCGCGGGCACCAGGTAGTACACGCGCGCCGTGGCCTCGATATCCTCCGAGGTCATGAGCGGCATACCGGGGTTCACCAGCACGTGCGCGCAAATCTTGTCCTCGCTGACGGTGACCTTAAGGATGTTGAACAGGCCTGCCATAACTCTCCCCTACTCGTCCTTGCCCTACTCGTCGCCATCGTGCGGATCCACAGAGCCCGCACCCGACGCCGCCGGCTTCTCTGCCGAAGACTCGGAATCCTTCTTATCGGTTTCGGCCGGAGCGATCACGCGAATGAGCGAGATGCGCTGGCCACGCATCGACTGTACCTTGAACTTGTACCCTGCGACCTCAAACACCTCTCCGATGTCGGGCACCGAGTCGCAAAGCTCCAAAATCCAGCCGGCGATGGTCTCATAATCATCGCTTTCCTCGAGCGGCCAACCAAGCTCAATCGCGTCATCGCACGAAAAACGCCCATCAACGAGCCACTCGCGGCGCGAAAGGCGCGTGAGGTACTTGTTGTCGGGATCGAACTCGTCCTCGATTTCGCCGACGATCTCCTCGACGATATCTTCGATGGTGATGATGCCGGCCGTGCCGCCGTACTCGTCCACGACGACCACGATCTGGTCGTGCGAGGTCTGCATCTCGGACAGCAGCGGCAGGATGTCCTTGGTATCGGGCACAAAGGTGGCGTCGCGCAAAAAGCCGGCGATGGGCTGGTCGCCCTTGCCGTCGAGCGCGGGCTGGATCAGGTCCTTGATGTGCGCAATGCCCGCGACGTTGTCGGGGTCCTCGTGATAGACGGGGATGCGGCTGAAGCCGGTCTGGCGCATGGTGGACAGCACGTCGGCGACCGTCTCGTCGTCCTCGCACATGGTGGTGTCCACGCGCGGGACCATGACCTCGCGGGCAACAGTGTCGCCCAGGTCGAAGATCTCGTGGATCATGCGCTTTTCCTCGTCGAGCAGGTCGTCCTGCTCCGAGACCATGTACTTGATCTCTTCCTCCGAGACGTTTTGGCGGTCGTCGGCGCTCTTGATGCGCAGGATGCGGGCCAGGCCATCGGAGCAGGCACCGGTCAGCCACACGAGCGGGCGGGCGATCTTTTGGAACACGGAAAGCGGCCCCACGACCTGCTTGGATACGCCCTCGGCGTTAGCGAGGCCGATGCGTTTGGGCACGAGCTCGCCGATCACGATGGACACGAAGGCGACGGCGACGGTGATGATGACCGGCGCCAGGCCGCGCGCGATGGCGGAAAGCGGCGCGATGCCAAAGCTCATGAGCCATGTGGCAAGCGGGTCGGACAGGCTCGTCGAGGCAACGGCGGATGAGGCGAAGCCCACGAGCGTGATGGCGACCTGGATGGTGGCCAACAGCTGATCGGAGTCGGCAGCGAGCTGGACGGCGCGCTCGGCGCGCTTATCGCCCTCCTCGGCATCGTGCTCCAGCACGGCGCGCTTAGCCGTGGTGAGAGCCATCTCGGACATGGAGAAGTAGCCGTTGATAAGCGTCAGGACAAGCGTGGTAATAAGGGAGATGGTTATGTCCATCGGGAGTTTCTCGAACCTCCAAGATTCGGGACGTTAAGGTAAAACGTTGATGGCGGATACGGCAATTGCGCCGGTCGCCCGCGCGAGCGGGGCCGTGGGCGCGGTCGCTAGATTACGAAGAGGATCACCGCCATGAACTGGAAGATGCTGCCGGCGAGCACCCACAAGTGGAAAACACTGTGCAGATAGCGCACGTTTTTGGCGATATAGAACGGCACGCCCGCGGTATAGCACACGCCGCCGACGGCGAGCAGGGCAAGCGCGACGGGGTTGAGCAGCGCCACAAGTTCGGGCAGCTTAATGACGACGAGCCAGCCCATCAGCAGGTAGACCAGGCCGCTTACCCAGTGCGGTTGACGCTCGCGCATAAAGCACTCGAGGGCGATGCCGATAATCGCGATGGCCCATACGGCAAAGAACAGCGCAGGGCCGCCGTCGTTTGCGAGCGTGATGAGGCAAAACGGCGTATAGCTGCCGGCTATGAGCAGGTAGATGCAGCTGTGGTCGATGATGCGAAACACGCGCTTGGCGCGCGCGGGCTGAATCGCGTGGTAGAGCGTGGAGGCCAGATATTCGAGAATGATGCTGACGCCGTAGACGATCGCCGCGGCCATGTGGGCCGGGCCTCCGCCGCGCAGGGCGGCGAATACGATCAGGAGCACCAGGCCCGCGATACCCAGCAGGCAGCCGACACCATGGGTGACGGAGTTCATGATCTCCTCGCCCACCGTGTAGTGTGGAACGGCCGCGGTCTTGGGTCGCGGCTTAGAACTGTCGCTCGAATCGGACATGCCGGTTACATCCTCCAACGTAAAGAGTTCTCAACACTATATCAAAGCGTCTGGGTACGTGCGAAATTTGTACCATACGTGACCCTTTGTTTACCCATTCTTTGCCTGTTGACGCATCAACGGCGAACGTCCATAATGCGCTTGCATTAAATGTTGATGTATTAACATCTTATAGGAGAATACCGCATGGCTCAAAACGCACGTTCCCATCGAAAGCTCAAGATAGCCGGCATCGTTGCGCTGGTGGTTGTCGTTGCGCTGCTCGGATTTGCCGGCAACTTTTTGTTTGACTTTGCCCTGAACCCCCAAGCGCCGTACACCATGAAGATGATGCAGGATAGCAAGAACGACAAAGAAGGTGAGCAGCCGGATGCCGAGGACACCGAGGCGCGGGCGTGGTTTAAAGAGAATCGCGAGAGCAGCAGCCTCACCGCAGATGACGGAACCGAGCTTGCCGCTTGGTATTTTGCTGCGTCGGAGAGCACGCACGACTACGCTGTCTGCCTCCATGGATATACCAACGAGCCCATCGGCATGGCCCGATACGTCAAGCGATTCCACGACCGCGGCATGAACGTACTCGCACCCGCCGCCCGCGCCCACGAGCGCTCCGGCGGCGACTATATCGGCATGGGCTGGCCCGAGCGCCTCGACATCGTCGCATGGATCGAGCGAATCGTTCAGGCTGACCCCGAGGCGCGCATCCTGGTCTTTGGCGAGTCGATGGGCGCGGCGACCGCCATGAACGTCGCGGGGGAATCTCTGCCCGCAAACGTGAAATGCATTATCGAGGACTGCGGTTATACGAGTGCTTGGGACGAGTTTTCTCTGCAGCTCAAGGACGTGTTCGGCCTGCCCAGTTTTCCCTTGCTCGATGTAGCAAACTTGGTGTGCAACGTGCGCGCGGGCTATGACTTTCATAAGGCGAGCAGTGTGGAGCAACTCAAACACGCGACGGTTCCCATGCTGTTTATCCACGGCGACCAGGACACCTTTGTGCCGTACGACATGCTCGACCAAAACTACGACGCGTGCGCCAGCAAGGTCAAGCAAAAGCTCACCATCCATGGCGCCGCCCACGCCAAGAGCGCGCAGGTCGACCCCGAACTCTACTGGAACACGGTCGACAACTTCCTCAACAAGAATTTTTAGGCAAAAGCAACGTCTGAGGTTTTGTTGCCAAAAATCGGTTTGTAGTCGGCGGTATTCGATTTTTCACCGCACTTCTGAAAAGCCGCCCGCAAGCATTGGGCTCGTGAGCGGCTTTTGCTCAAATTACGCTACAAAGGCGCTTATTTTGTCCAATAGCTAGGCGCTACTTGACCTCGATGAGCTCATACTCGCTCGTGCCCAGGCCGATCTTTTCGGCGTGCGCGATGCACGCGCGCCAGTCGGTGTCGGGATGCGTGATGCAGAAGGGGTCGTGCGCCTGCTCGCCCTCCAGATGCTCGTGGTTATGCTCCATCTTGGCGGCGCTGTCGGTGAGCTCGGTGTTGGGCAGCGGCTCGGATGCCATGACGGCATCGGCGCAGGCCTGGTCGATGGCGACCGGGTCGAAGCTCGCGAACATGCCGATATCGTTGACGATAGGCGTATCGTTTTCGGGATGACAGTCGCAGTTGGGACTGATGTCCATGGCAAGCGAGATGTGGAAGCTCGGACGGCCGTCGACAACGGCCTTCGTATACTCGGCGATCTTGCAGTTGAGCACGTCGGCCGCGGCTTCATAGCCGGGCTTGATGGCGTCCTGGTTGCACACGCCGATGCAGCGGCCGCAGCCCACGCAGCGATCGTGGTCGATGGCAGCGACGTGGACCGTGCGGGTGTTGCCGTTGACAAGCTCGCGCTCGCGGGTGTCGTCGAACGAGATAGCGTTGTGCGCGCAGATCTTTTCGCAGGCACGGCAGCCAATGCAGTGCTCGGTCGCGACGTTCGGCTTGCCGGCGGCATGCTGCTCCATCTTGCCGGCACGGCTGCCGCCTCCCATGCCCAGGTTCTTCATGGCACCGCCAAAGCCGGCCTGCTCATGTCCCTTAAAGTGGGTGAGGCTGATCACGATATCGGCATCCATGAGCGCCTGACCGATCTTGGCCTCGCGCACGTACTCGCCACCCTCGACCGGGACGAGTGCCTCGTCGGTGCCCTTGAGGCCGTCGGCGATGATGATCTGGCAACCCGTGGCATATGGGGTAAAACCGTTCTGGTAGGCGGTGTCGATGTGCTCGAGCGCGTTTTTGCGGCTACCCACATAGAGCGTGTTGCAGTCGGTGAGGAAGGGCTTGCCGCCCAGCTCCTTGACGACATCCGCGACGGCGCGGGCGTAGTTGGGGCGCAAAAAGCTCAGATTGCCCAGCTCGCCAAAGTGAATCTTGATGGCGACGAACTTGTTCTCAAAGTCGATCTGCTCGATACCGGCGTGACGGATGAGGCGCTTGAGTTTGTCGAGCTGGCTCTCGCGAGCATGCGTGCGCAGGTTGGTGAAGTACACCTTAGCGGGTGCTGCGGGTGCAGTTGCGGTCATAGATCTATCCCCTCGGTCTATATGGCGTTACAGACATAAGAGGATGGTACCAGTTAAAGCAGAGTTAAAGTCAAGCGCGACACCTTGTCATTGGGGACGTTCTTAACGACTACTCTTGGACTTTGAGGGCCTCGGCCAGGCCGACGCGCTTGATGGAGCGCGTGTGCAGCAGCGCCACGACCAGGTAGGTCGCAAAGCCAACGCCGACGCAAGCAACCATGGACCAAGCGGGCACGTAGATCTCGATATTGCCGTTGTAGGCGAGCAGCATCGAGCGGAAGATGGCCGTGAGCGAGCCGATAATGACCGGCAGGCTCAGCACAAGCGACGCCGCCACGCGCAGCGTGATCGAGCGGATGTACAGATGCGAGATCTCGCTATCGCGATAGCCAAAGACTTTCATGTAGCTAATCGAGCGGGCGCTGTGGTCGATCACGGCCTTGGTCAGCAGGTACATAAACAGCAGGAAGATGAACACCGCAAGCCCAACCATCATTCCGATCATTTTGCTCATCATGCCGATGAACTGGTCGCCCACGGCGCGCATGTCGTCGGGCGTGGTGTCGCCGGCAAAGTAACGAGCATCGAGGTCGAGCTTCTCGTCGCTCACATAGCCGTTAAAGTAGGCGGCGTCGTTGTCGAACAGCTCGTTAAAGTCGTCGATACTCATATAGATATTCATGTCCGACTTGGAGCCCCAGGCACAGTCCTTGCCCGCGTACTCAAGGGAATAATGCTCGCCCTCGTACTTGTCGCTGAGTGTGACCTTCTGGCCCTCGCTCCAGCCAAACTTATCGAGCAGACCGCCGCCAATGACGACGCGCCCATCGCCGACGTTGAGGTCTTTCCAATAGCGCGAGTTGGGCGTGATGCCGTAGACGGAAATCGTCTCCTGCCCATTACCATCGCCGCGGTCGTATTGCAGCTGGTAGACGGCGTATTTCTCGGCCTGCGCAATCTTCGACGCGCCGTTGTCGGTCGTGTTGACCGGGTGGATTTCGTCGTTGTCAGTGTCGATCTTAGAGGCCTTGTCGATCAGGTCGATAGCCTCGTCGCGGTTGCAGCCGAGGACATCGGCAAAATCGTCAAGGCGTGCGTAGAGCGCATCCTTCTTGTCCTGGACCTTGGCGAGCGCGTTCTGCGCTGCGGTCAGGCTCTCGGCAGACGGAGATGCGGTCGCGGCATCGGCTGCCGTCTGCGCCGCATCGGCCGCGTCGTCAAGCTCGTCATCGGCATCCTGGGCGGCGGAAAGCAGCGCGACGTCAACCGACTGCAAGCGCTCGAGTGCCGACCACTGCTCGCGTTCCTCGGCAGTGCCCTCGAGCTCCAGCGGAGCCTTGAGCGTGTACTGGTGCTCGGCGACCAGGCTTGTCTCGAGGTTGTCGGCGTAGTGCGTCATCGTGGGTAGAATCGCCAGGCCAAAAAGCAGCAGCAGCGATGCAAATGCAATGCCCACGAAGAGCGTGGCGAAGTTGCCCAGATTGCGCAGGAAGATACGCAAGCGGAAGCGGGAAACAAAACCCATGCGCTCCGGCAGCTGCAGGCCGCGCTTGGTGCCCGATTTGCCGCTCGCCTCGTGACGAAGGAATTGCAACGGCGTCTTGCCCATCTTGCGAAGCAGGCCCACCAGCGTGATGAGGATGAGCGCGGCGGCGGGAACCACGGCGCACTTCACAAAGATCTCCCAGCTCCAGTACACCTGGAAGGGCGGCAGGCTGTACGAACCGTAATAGAGGCTGCGCATGGGCTCGGTAAAGAACACAACGCCGAGTGCAGTGCCCAAAAGCGCCGCGAGCACACCCACGATGGCGGGAAGCGCCAGGTAGTGGAGTACAATCTCGCGACGACGATAGCCGCTGGCGAGCAGCGTGCCGATGATGGCGCTCTCCTCCTCGATGGTCGCGTCGGTAAGGACCACAAAGACGAACGCCATGATCACGATGATGATGTCGAGCAGCGTCATCCACATCATGGAGTCGCCGTCCACGTCGTCGCGCGCATAGCCAATGCCCTGATTGGAATCGGCGTCGATCAGATCGTCCACGCGCGCATCGGCGTCGGTCAGTGCCTCGACCATATCTTGCTCGGCGTCGATGCGGTCTGCAGTGGAGAGATCGCGATTGGCAAAGGTGAAGGAGTAGGTGTAGGCGGGTGCGCCACCGGCATCCTCGAGCGCGGCAAAGCCGGCGTCGGTGACCTCGGCCACGCCATAGGTGATGGTGTTCACCGTAAAGTCCGAATTGTTGAGGAACAGCGCCTGGCTGTCGGACTGGGTCATGATGCCGCAGATGGTGTAGGTGCGCCCCTCGAGCTCGACCTTATCGCCCACGGCGAGGTCGTTGTTGGTGGCAAAAACGCGGTCGATTGCTACCTCGTCGTCCGCCTTGGGCTCCTTGCCCTCACAGTAGGACGCGATATCGACCTTGGTGCGGTGCGCATAGGTGCGCAGCGTGCGCTTGGTGCCGTCGTCGCCGGCGGTCTTTTTGATGATGGCGTCGATGGAGAAATTCTTGTAGAGCGTGACGCCGCCGGCATCGTCAGCTGCGCCCTCGGCTGCTTTGAGTTGATTGTCGGTAGCCTCGAAGGAGGTGGTCACGCGGCCGTCCTCGATCGTGTACGCATCGCGCATGTCGTCGATAAGGCAGCCGATGGAATGCGCTGCGAGCAAAAAGCCCGAGGTAAGGGCGATGCTTCCGCACATAAGCAAAAAGATGCCCAGGTATTTGCCGATATTGCGGCGCAGCTCGCGCGGAAGACGTTTTGCGAGAGGTGTCATGGCGCCGCCTACCAATCGAGCTCGGCGGCTGCGACGGGCGACTCGTTGAGCTCATCCTCGACGATGTGCCCGTCGCGCAGGCGCAGCACGCGATTGGCCATGTGCGCGATGGCGGCGTTGTGCGTGACGATGATGATGGTGCAGCCGTAGGTGCGGTTGACATCCTCCATGAGCTGCAAGATTTCCTTGGACGTCTTGTAGTCGAGCGCGCCCGTGGGCTCGTCGCACAGCAGCAGGCCCGGGTTTTTGACGAGCGCGCGGCCGATGGCGCAGCGCTGCTGTTGGCCACCCGAGACCTGGCGCGGGAACTTGTTGCGGTGCTCGTAGAGGCCCAGCGAGCGCAGCAGGTCGTCGACATTGAGCGGGTTTTTGGACAGGTGCGCCGTGACCTCGATATTCTCTTTGATGGTGAGATCGGGCACCAGGTTGTAGAACTGGAAGACAAAGCCCAGCTCATGGCGGCGATACTCGCCCAGGTCGGTAGGCTTGAGCACCGTGAGGTCGCAGCCGTCCACCATGATGGAGCCGGCGTCGGCATCTTCCAGGCCACCGATCAGGTTAAGGAAGGTCGACTTGCCCGAGCCCGAAGGCCCCAGCATGACGCAGATCTCGCCGCGATTGATGGACGTGTCGATGCCGTCGAGCACCGTCAGACGCGCGTCACCGTCGCCGTAGTGCTTCTTGAGCCCCTTGACCTGGACGTAGGTTTGCTTCGTCGCCATGCTATCCCCCATTGTTAGCCTCGTACTACTTTATAAACGTAATAGTAAACCTTGGCGAACTATTTTGGAGCGAGAGTGGGGTTTTGTTTCAGACTAGTCATTGGGGACGTTCTTAAACGACTAGCTGTTGGGGACACTCTTTCGCCACCCGGCAGTTAGGGACGTTCCTTTCCTGCCGGCAGTTGGGGACAGTCTCTGCCAACCCAGCCGGCAAAACAGCCGATCGGCAAAGACTGTCCCCAATGACTAGTCGTTTAAGTCTGTCCCCAATGAGTACCCGATGACTAGGTGGCTAGGCGTGGGATTTGTTGCGTGCGAGGGCTAGGCCTGCGGCGGCGATGGCCACGGCAAAGAGTGCCGTGACGCCCAGGTCGCAGGCGATGTCGCCCAGCACGGTGGACGTCAGGTCCGCGGCGAGCGCCTTGCCGATCGCGTCGTTCACCCAATATGTCGGCACAAAGTGCGCCACGGTCTGCACGGCCGGGCCCATCAGCGACAGCGGCATCCAGGCGCCGCCCAAAAACGTCATGAGCATGCCGAGCAGGTTGCCCACACCGTTGAGCAGCTCCTCGCGCGCGCCCAGGCTCGAAAGCGCAAAGCCAACGGCCAGCGGCGTGCACGCCAGGGCAAACGTCGCCGCCAGTGCCAGACACACGCGACCCACGCCGACCTCGGCAACCGCGCCGGCAAAGCCCACGACGCCCATCATGCTCGACACAAACCAGATGCAGACGGTGAGCACCGCGGCAGCCGCAAACACGGCAAGCGAACGCTGGCGCCCGGAGATTGGGCCGGCCTCCATGCGGCGCACGCGCTCGGGCTCGTTCATGCCCGAGAACACCAGCCCCACCGACACGATGACCGACGAGATGATCGCGTACGCACCAAAGTTGAAATACGACTCGAGCGTGGCGGCGGCTGTCGAGTCAACCTTGACCTGCTCGATCTCGACCTTGGCGCGCTTCGCGGCCGCATGCTCGGCAGCCTTGGCGACGCTACCGTTAGAGGCGGCGGGCTCAAGTGCGGCCGCAGCGCCCGCGAGCGAGATCCAGCGCGAGGCCTCGGCAGACGAAAGCGCCGCCGCCATGGTGCCGGAACCATAGGTCACGTCGAGCTTGGGCAGGGCCTCCCCCGCACGGGCGGCTGCAACAAGATCGTCCTCAAACCCCTCCGGGATAAAGAACACGCAGTCGGCGCTGCCCTTGGCGCTGTTGCTCTTGGACAGCGCGTCCGCAAGGTCGTAGGTGTCGCCGCCGACGCCCGTGACCAGCTCAAAACGAGAACCCAGATGCTTGGTAAGCGCCCGCGAAAGGTCGCTATTGTCGCGGTCGACCACGATCACGTTGGTGTCGTAGGGCTTGTACTCGGTAAGCTGCGACGAGTTCCAGCTCACCGAGGCCGCGATGAACACGCCCATGAGCGAGATGAACACCGTGTAGATGAGCAGGTAGAACGGGTGCGCCAGCGCCATGCGAAGCGCGGTCTTAAAGGTGCTCATAGCGGCTCCTTCCAAAGATCAGCGTAGCGGCGGCGACAAACACCAGCGCCATAAGGACCAGCGCGCCGGCGCGAACGGCAAAGGGGCCCAGGTCCTCAAAGAAATACAGGCGGTTGAACATGTCGCAGATGAGCTTGACGGGGTTGAGCCAGCACTCGGCCGGGCAGGCGCGGGCGACGTCGTCGGCAAGCGCCATCGCCGGCTCGCCGTAGAGGCCGGCGAACAGGGCGCACGTGGTGGCAAAGCCCGTGAGGATGCCCGACTTGGACGCCTTGCCGCCCTTAACGGGAAGCGTGCCCACAAAGAGTCCCAGGCCCGTGGCGGCAAGCGCGGAAGCGGCGGCGCCCACGAGGCACAGCCCCTCGCGCCCGCCAAAGTCGATGCCCACGACTAGGCGCACGTAGCCGATCGCGATCGCCATCGAAGCAAAGGAGACCAGCCACGAGCCCACAAAAATACCGGCCAGCGACGCCGTCTTGGAAAGACCGCCCACGCAGCGGCGCGCCCCAAGGCCCGACAGATTGGGCTGCAAATCGACGACGCTCAAGGCGGCAAACTCGGCAGACATCATCGCAACCAGGCCAAAGAGCGCGTAGTAGTAGATGACCGTGCCATCGGGCGTGGTGCGCGTCAGGCTTACGCGGCGGGTGCCGCTCTCGAGCGACAGGGCGCGCGCAACCGCCTCCGGATCGGCAAGGGCAGCCGGGTTGTCCTGGGAAATCTGGCGCATGAGCTCGGCATTTTGCGTATACGAGCTTGCCACCGTCTCCAGGATGCTGCGATCGGTGAGCACCGACGAGGCACGCGAGCCGTCATAGCTCGAAAGCAGTGTGAGCTTGGGCGTGCCCGCGGCATCGACCGTGTAGATGCCCGCGACCTCGCCGGCCTTGAGCGCTTTGCGCGCGGCAGCCAAGTCTTCGTACTCGCTCACATCGAGCAGCTGGTCGTCGCCTTCCTTGGCAAGCGAAGCCGCCACGTCCTTAAAGGTCGAGGCATCCCAGGCCTCGTCCGCCACGACGGCAACCGGCACCGGGTCGATCTTGCCGTCGGAGCTCAGATTCGCAAACATAAACATGAACATCGTGGAGAGCGCGACGGGAAAGATCGCGCCCCAAACCCACGTGCTCGGCCGGCGCAGCAGCGTTTTGACCGTGATGACAATGGTGTTGAACATGGCCGCCCCCTAGTCGCGCAGCTCGCGGCCGGTGATCTCGAGGAACACGTCGTTGAGGGTCGGCGGCTCGCTCCACACGCGGCCGAGCGCCACGTCGGCGGCGCGCAATGTGTCGAGGATGTCGACCAGGTTGTGCGGACTCGCCTCGCAGGTGCAGACGAGTTCGCCGCCGGACAGCTCGACGCTGAGCACGTGCTCGAGGGCGCGCAGCCGCTCGACCGTGGCGGGCTCGACGGCGCCGACCTCGACGGTCACGCGCTCGCCCATCTGGATCATGCGCTTGAGCTCGTCGTTGGTGCCCTGCGCCAGCACGCGGCCGCCGTCCATGATCATGATGCGGCTGCAGATCTGCTCGACTTCCTCCATGTAATGGCTGGTATACACCACCGTGGCGCCCTCGTCGCGCAGGCGGCAGATGCCCTCCAGGATGGCGTTGCGGCTCTGCGGGTCGACCGCCACCGTGGGCTCGTCAAAGAAGATGAGCTCGGGCTTGTGCGCGATGCCGCAGGCGATGTTGAGGCGACGCGCCAGGCCGCCCGAGAGCTTGCCGGGGCGGAACTTGGTAAAGTCGCCCAGCCCGACAAAGTCGATCGCCTCGTCCACGAGCGCGCGACGGCGCTTGCGGTCGTTGATGTACAGGCTGCAGAAATAGTCGATGTTCTCGCGCACCGTGAGCTCGTCGAATACCGCCACCTGCTGCGGCACCACGCCGATGCGGCGCTTGAGGTCGTAGCGGGCGGGCGTCATGGGCTCGCCGAACAGCTCGATGGTGCCCTTGTCGTAGGCGAGCAGCTGCAGAATGCAGTTGATGGACGTGGTCTTGCCCGAGCCGTTGGGTCCGAGCAGGCCAAAGATCTCGCCGGGGGCGATGCTCAGGTTAAAGTGGCCGAGCGCGATAAGGTCGTCGTAGCGCTTGACGAGGTTTTCGACGTGGACGATGTCTGTCATGAGGCGGCCCTTCCGTTGATTGCGGCCCGGTACGATTGCATCATCGCAGGAGCGAGCGGCGCGCACCAGTGAGCTTTGTCACGAGTGCGGAGCTTGGCCGTGCGGCCTGCCGACGTCCCCGCTTTGCCGCGTGGGAGGAATGTTACGGTTGCGTAGGCGGTCCCTCCACCACGCGCGGCTTCGCGTACAATACCCGTATGAACAGGCTTTTCGACAAATCGATCGTGCTGGCGTGCTGCATTGCGGCCGCCATGGGTCTTGCCGTGGACGCTCGCTTGGTCACGGCGTTTTGCCTTGGCGTTATCGCCACCTCGCTGGCCGAGGTCGTACAGGGAAACCGCGCCCGCCGTGTGAGCGAGGCCGCGAGCTACGCCTGCATCATCGCGGCTGTCTTCGTGCCGCCGTTTGTGCCGTTTGCGCCTCTCGCCCTCTATGACATCGCGCGACGCGTTCGCCGTGAACGAATCTGGCCCGCGCTGGCGATTGGCGCCGTGTTTGTCTGCGCGCTTGTCGCGGACCTTCGTGGTGGCGTGCTCACCACCCGAACGCTCCTGCTGACCGCCATCCTTTCGGTTGCCGCCACCTTGCTATCGCTACGCACCGCCCAGTTGGAGCGCGAGCAGCGGCGCATGCGCCGCACCCGCGACGAGCTGCAGGAACGAGCCCTCGCGCTCGAGGCGCGCAACCGCGATCTTGCCGATCGCCAGGACTACGAAGTCGAGCTCGCGACGCTCGCCGAACGCGCCCGCATCGCGCGCGAGATCCACGATAACGTCGGGCACCAGCTCACGCGCGCCTCACTGCAGGCCGAAGCCCTACGCGTGGTCCACGCCGACGAGCCTGGCGTCGCCGCCGATTTCGCCGACGTTAAACGCACGGTTGACGAGGCGCTCCAGCTTGTGCGCACCAGCGTCCACGCGCTCAACGACAACGCCGTCGACCTTTCCGTGCAGCTCGAACGCATTGTCGAAGGCACACGCTCGGACGGCGGCCCGCAGATTGAGCTTGAAGTTATGGCCGAACATGCGCCCGCAAACGTCGCCAACTGCTTTGCAGCGGTCCTGCGCGAAGCGCTCTCCAATACCATGCGCCACGCTTGCGCCCAGACCGTCACCGTACGGTGCATGGAGCATCCGTCGTTTTACCAGCTCATTGTTACCGACGATGGCGTGGGTGAGGTCCAAGCAAGCGGCCGCGGCACCGCGGAGGGCATGGGGCTCGCCTCCATGCGCGAGCGCATCGAGGCGCTTGGCGGCACCTTCACCGCCGGCCCACGTGCCGGCGCCGGCGGCTGGCGTGTGTTTGCCACCGTTCCCAAACAGCAAGGAGATGAGGGCCGATGAGGCTCATCGTTGTCGACGACGACCGCTTGGTGGTCGATTCGCTCAAGATTATCTTGGGCGCCCAGCCGCAGATCGAAGTGGTGGGCACCGGTGCCAACGGCAACGATGCGGTGGCGCTCTACGCCGAGCACGCACCCGATATTGCGCTGCTCGACATCCAGATGCCGGGACGCGACGGCCTTTCGGCCGCGCGCGAGATCCTTGAGCACGACCCTGCGGCGCGCGTGGTGTTTCTGACGACGTTCTCAGATGACGAGTACATTGTGTCGGCGCTCAAGCTGGGCGCCCGCGGCTACCTGATCAAGACCGATGTCGCTGCCATTCCGCCGGCGTTGGCGCAGGTCATGGACGGCAAACGCGTGCTCGAGGGCAAGGCGATCGAAGATATCAACTTTGATGGGGCGGACGTCGAGGCCGGCGCGACCCGCCGGCCCGCCGCCTTTGCCGGTCTGACCGACCGCGAGTTCGAAGTCGCCGAGCTCATCGCCCGCGGCCTCGACAACAAGGAGATCGCTGCCACCGCCTATATGGGCGAAGGCACCGTGCGCAACCACATCAGCTCAATCCTAGCCAAAATGGGGCTACGCAACCGCACCCAAATCGCCATCGCCTATCTGCGAGGCTAGCCGCTGGCTGCCGCCAATTTGATGCCATTTCAAAACTATGCCGGTTTACTACGATGAACCGCATATCTCCGACCACGGCAAATTGCGCACTTACAAAACCGCAGGTAGAACACTTGCGATATTTGCAAAAATGCGGGTGTGGTCAGGAATCTCGGATTCAT
>CAJMSL010000033.1 GCA_905216045.1 uncultured bacterium | reverse complement strand
TTTTCACTAAACCTCAAATCGAAAACCCCGCCGGGAACACTCCCGACGGGGCCGACGACATAGCGCTACGCTTGGGTGCATTTGCCACTACAGGCAGACGCCGTCCTTCCAGATGCTGATCTCGTGACAGCCACGGCGCTCGGCACTCGTGAGTTTACCGCTCGCCGTCTCCAGCACCAGCTGGTATAGATCGTGAGCAGCCTCGTCGAGCGTGCGCTCACCCGTGGCAATCACGCCGGCGTTAAAGTCCATCCAGTTGGCCTTGTGGTCGCACAAACGCTGATTGGTGAACACCTTGAGGGTGGGCGCCGGTGCACCAAACGGCGTGCCGCGTCCAGTCGAGAACAGAATCACGTGGCAGCCAGCAGCCGTCAACGCCGTGGTGGATACCATGTCGTTGCCCGGGCCGCACAGCATGTTCAGGCCATGCTTGGTGACCTGACCGGCATACGGCAGCACGTCGACGATGGGTGCGGAGCCGCCCTTTTGCACGCAGCCGCAACTCTTGTCCTCGAGCGTGGTGATGCCACCGTCCTTGTTACCGGGACTCGGGTTCTCGTAGACCACCTCACCATGGCTAATAAAGTAATCCTTAAAACCGTTAAGCATGTCAGAGGCAGCGTTAAAGACCTGCTCGTTCTCGCAGCGATCGAGCAGGATGCTCTCCGCGCCAAACATCTCGGGCACTTCGGTGAGCACCGACGTGCCACCGCGGGCGACGAGCATATCGCTCACGCGACCGATCGTGGGGTTGGCGGTAATGCCCGAAAGACCGTCAGAGCCACCGCACTTAAGGCCAATGACCAGCTCGGAGGCCGGAATGGGCTCACGCTTGGCCTGCTTGGCCAGGTCGGCCAGCTCAGACAGAATCTTGTGGCCTTCGACCTGCTCGTCGGCAACATCTTGGCAGGTAAGGAAGCGAACGCGCTCGTGATCGTACTCGCCCAGCTCGTCGAGCACCTGCTGATGCGTGCAGTTCTCGCAGCCGAGCGACAGGAACAGCACGCCCGCAGCGTTTGCGTGACGCGAGAGCGCTACCAGCAGGCGACGGGTCTGGGCATGGTCGGCGCCGGTCTGCGAGCAGCCAAACGGATGCGGAAAGTAATAGACGCCCTCCAGCGAACCCTCGACCAGATCCTGAGCCTGCTCGCACATGGCACGTGCGACCTCGTTGACGCAGCCGACCGTGGGGATGATCCACAGCTCGTTGCGCGTGGCGGCGCGGCCGTCGGCGCGACGGAAGCCCATAAAGGTCTCGGGCTCAACCGGCTCAACGACCGGATGCGTCGGATTGTAAACGTACTCGACCTCGCCCGAAAGGTTGGTCTTGACGTTATGCGTATGAAGCCACTGACCGGGCTGGATGTCGCCCGTCACATGGCCGATAGGAAGACCGTACTTGACAACGTTCTCCCCCGCCGCAATGGCACGCACGGCCATCTTGTGGCCCTGCGGAATATCCTCCGCGGCAGCGACCTCGCCCACCCCGGGAACCGCGACGGCGGTGCCCTTGGCAAGCGGCGACAGCGCGACGATCACGTTATCGGCCGGATTGATCTGGATAGTGTTCATTACAAATGGTCCTAACCCTACAGGTTGAGCAGAAGTCGAGGCGCGGGCAAGCCGTCTGGCGCCCGCACCGGGAATTTACGCTTGAGCGTTGGCGAAGGCCTGCTTGGCGCCCTCGACACGCACGACGGTGAGCGCGTTGACGACAAACTCCTCGAGACCGGTGATCTGCGTAAGGTCCTCGCCCCACATCTGCTCATTGGTGAGCACGTCGTGCACCAGCTCGGTATCGTCTGCACCGGCGTGGGCGGCGTAGAAATCGAGCACGAAGGCATCGTCCTGAGCGGTGTACTCGGTGCCGTCGGCGCGGCGCAGGTGCAGGCCATCGCCCTCGCGAGCAACGAGCTCCTGAGTATAGAAGGCAATGAGCGTAGCGAGGCTCGTCGCCAGGCACTTGGGCAGGTTGCCGGTCTCGGCAACATAGTCCTTGAGCGTGGGCAGGTCGCGAGCACGCCATTTGGCCGTGGAGTTGAGGCAAATGGAGAGCAGCGCGTGGTCGATAAACGGGTTGTCGAAGCGGTTCTCGACGGCGGCGGCAAAGGCCTTGCAGTCCTCGACGTCCAGGTCGGCGGCAAGCGTCGGGATGACCTCGTCGTAGAGCATGGTGTTCATGAAGCCGCGGACGGTCTCGTCGTGCATGCAATCGCGCACGATGTCAAAGCCGGCAACCCAGGAGCCCGGGACGAAGGCGGTGTGGGCGCCATTGAGGATGCGAACCTTGCGCTTCTTGTACGGGGTGACATCGGGGGTAACAAAGACACCCGGCAGGCCGGCCTTCACGAAGGGGAGCTTCTCGGCAAGCGACTCGTCGCCCTGGATGCCCCACATCTGGAAGGGCTCGCGCACGGTCAGGAAGGGATCCTCGTAGCCCAGGCGCTCGGCCACGGCAGCGGCCTCCTTGGGGTCGCGGATGCGGCCGGGGACGATAGTGTCGACAAGCGTGGTGCAGACGGTGCAGTCGTTGGCCATCCACTGCGAGAACTCGTCCTCCCAGCCCCAGTCGCTCACGTACTGGTTCATGATGCGCAGCAGCTCCTCGCCGTTGTGATCGATGAGCTCGCAGGCGAGCACGATGACGCCCGGCTTGCCGGCGGCCCAGCGGGTGTGGAGCACCTGGGCAAGCTTGGCGGGGAAGCTCGCGGGCGGCATGTCGTCGGCCTTGCAGGACGGGTCGTAGGCGATACCGGCCTCGGTGGTGTTGGAGACGATAATCTCCAAATCGTCGGAGACGGCGACCTCCATCATGGCGCGGTAGTCGTCCTCGCGGTACGGGTTGATGCAGCGGCTGCAGGCGCTGATCACGCGGGACTCGTCAACCGTGTTGCCGTTCTCCTTGCCGCGCACCAACACGGTGTACAGGTCGTCCTGAGCATTGATGCCATCGGCAAAGCCAAAGGCGCCGCTGATGGGCTGCACCATGACAACCTTGCCGTTCCAGCCAGTGGCCTCGTTGCCCATGTCAAAGAAACGGTCGACGAAGGCGCGCAGGAAATTGCCCTCGCCAAACTGTAGAACCTTCTCGGGAGCGTCCTTGGGCAGCAGATAGCCCTTGTAACCGATCTCCTCGAGCGCATCGTAGCTGATGTTCTCCATCTGTGTCTCTCCTTAGATAGCTGTTAGCGTGCAGGCAAAACGGGGGCGCCGTGTGTGGCAACGGCGCTCCCGTGTTCAATGTGATTCGATGCAGGCTTATGCCTCGACGGTATCCAGATCAAAGCCAAAGTAGCGGACCGCATTGTTGTAGCTGATGTCGCGCACGATACTGCCCAGCAGCTCCATGTCGGCCGGGTACTTGCCCTGCTCGACCCACTCGCCGATCACGCTGCACAGCACGCGACGGAAGTACTCGTGGCGCGGATAGGACAGGAAAGAGCGGGAGTCGGTAAGCATGCCCACAAAGTTGCCCAGCACGCCCTCGTTTGCCAGGGCCGTGAGCTGCTCGCGCATACAGACCTCGATGTCGTTGAACCACCAGGCAGAACCGTTCTGGATCTTACCGGCGGTCGGAGCCTCCTGGAAGCAGCCCATCACGGTATCGATCATGGTGTTATCGATGGGGTTCAGGCTGTACAGGATGGTCTTGGGCAAGCCGCAGGTCTCCTGAATGGAGTTGAGGAAATCGGCAAGCTGGTCGGACGGCGTGTAGTTGGAGATGCAATCGTAGCCGGTATCGGGGCCGAGCTTGGCAAACATGGCGCGGTTGTTGTCGCGCTTGCAGCCAAAGTGCAGCTGCATGGCCCAGCCCAGACGGACATACTCGCCGGCAACGAACTGCATAAAGGCAGTCTTGTACTTGAGGATCTCTTCCTCGGTAAGCGGCTCAGCAGCCAGACCCTTGGCAAAGATGGCCTCGATCTCGTCGGCGGTAGCCGGGGCGTACATAACGTAGTCGAGTGCATGGTCGGATGCGCGACATCCCAGCTCGTGAGCAACGTCGTAGCGCTTGGAGATGGCGGCCTTCATGCCCTCGAAGTCGCTTACCTCAACGCCGGCAACCTCGGAGAGGTGCTTGCAGTAGTCGGCAAACTCCTGGCCGCGCTCGATGCGCAGAGCGGCATCGGGGCGCATGGCGGGAACGACCTGAACGTCAAAGCTGTCGTCGGCGGCAATCTTCTTGTGCCACTCAAAGCTGGCGGCGGGATCGTCGGTAGTGCAGATCATGCGGACGTTGGACTGCTTGATCAGGTTGCGGCAGGTAAAGCTGGCCTCGGCGAGCTTAGCGTTGGCAAGGTCCCAGACCTCCTGGGCGGTCTTGCCGTTGAGGACGCCCTCGTAGCCAAAGTAGCGCTTAAGCTCCAGGTGGCTCCACTCAAAGACGGGGTTGCCAACGCAGCGACCCAGAGTCTCGGCCCACTTTTGAAACTTCTCGCGAGCAGGGGCGTCGCCAGTGATAAAACGCTCGTCGACGCCGTTGGCGCGCATCAGGCGCCACTTGTAGTGGTCGCCGCCCAGCCAAACCTCGGTGATGTTCTCGAAACGCTTGTCCTCCCAGATCTCCTTGGGAGAAATGTGGCAGTGGTAGTCGACGATGGGCATGCCCTTGGCAAAGTTGTGGAACAGCTCCTCGCCGGTCTTGGTGCTCAGCAGGAAATCCTGATCGTCCATGAAGTTTTTCATCAAACAACCCCTTTGTTTGCGGAGCGGGCGCACAATACGCTCGTCATCCTCTAGGTGAACGTTCACCATCTTAGTGCAAAATGCGTTACAAGGTGAACGTTCACTTAACCATCATGGGGCGAACGGTAGGTTTTGACCGCTTAACGGTTGCCGAGCCATGGACCCTGCGTTGGATCGGCACAAAGAAAGGCCGCTGACGGCAGATTCGCCATCAGCGGCCTTCGAAACAATTTTTCGATACCCCCGCCAAAAAGTACGCGACAAGTAGGGAACTCCCTAAACGCATTAGATTCCGGCGAGCTCGCAGTAACGATCGACGTTGCTGGCAAACACCATCTCAACAGCCCCCTTTTGCACAGGCTCCGCTGGTGTCTTTCCCCACAGCAGGTAATCGCCTAAGGTCTTGGCGCCACGATATGCCAGACTCACCGGGTCCTTGTAGACGATGTTGGTAAAGATGCCCCGACGCAAAGCCAGCGCACTTTCTGGGAACAGATCGTTGCCAATCACCATTACTTCGCCGGCCTTGTTAGCCGCGACAAGCGCATCGGCAATCAGCTCAGAGCCCACGGCGAACACGCTGCAGATCAACTCGGGGGCTTCCGATGACTTTAGACGCTGGTTGAGTTCGTGCTCGAGCTGCTTGACCTGGGCATGAGCACCGGTCAGATCCTCGACCTGCCAGGGAACATTGTGCTCGCGAAGGTAATTGTGGAAGGCGCGAGCGGTCAAATAGTGCGAGTCGGTGTAGGGGTCGCCCGCCAATAAAAGCACGCGGGTATCGGTCCCAGAAGCGTGAACCAGGTTGGCCGCCTGCTCGGCCATCAGGCTTCCCGCCGTGGAGTAGTCGGCCAAACTAGCGCCCAGGCGATCGAGGTGAGGGCGGTCGCCGTCAACGAGCTCAATCGTCACGCCCGCCTCGGCGATCTGCCCCAAAAGCTCAGTCGCACGATCGTCGCCCGGCGTATAGGCGAGCAAGCCATCAATCTTCTCGCCCACCTGCAGACGCTCGTCGATTTGCTCAAGTGCATCGGCGTAGCCACCCACGCCAAATTCAACACGCTCAACCGTAATGCCCCGGTCGATGACCTCCTGCTCAAAGCGGTTGCAGCCTTCCCACAGGTAACGGAAAAAGTACGCTCCCTCGCGCGATGCGCGGGGCAGGCAAAACACCAGGTTGATATCCTTGCGGCGCAGGCTCGAGGCACTCGTATTGCGATGGTAACCCATGGCCTCGGCCTTAGCGTTCACCTTGGCGCGCACGGATTCGCTCACGCCGGCCTTTCCCGTCAGAGCCTTGTGCACGGTATTGATGGAAACGCCAAGCTCGGCGGCTATGTCCTTCATGGTTACGCGAGCGCTCATGCGGTTACTCCGTTATAGATAAGTTGCCAATTAATAGTCCAGTTAACGATACCCCAAAAATACTCTTCGACTCGCCGTGCTCTCCCTCAAATGCACAAAGCGCCCCGCGAACGGATGCCCGCGGAGCGCTTGGATGTCCGGACCTTATTTGATACCGCGACCCAAGTCTTCGGCGATTTTGTCTACGCCCTTAAGTGCAGCGCACGTCTTTTTGTTGGAGCAATGCCCCGTACAAACGCCACCCTGAGCGCAGTCGGCGCAGGTGCCCTTGCGGTAGATGCGCACGCACACGGCGACAAACGCAATACCGATAACAGCCAGTACAACAATATCGATAGGTGCCATAGCAAGCCTCCTCTAGTTAACCATCACTTACTTTACCCCATTCTCCACCTACCAAAAAGGGACAGGTTTATTTTGGTCGGTTTTATCTGCGGAAACGCCACATCTCCCCCACCAAAAAGCCCGAGTGTCGCTGGGACACCCGGGCTCGTGGAAAGGGGCCGATCCTTATTCGGACTTAGGCGGAAACTGCAGCGGAAGCAGTGTTGGTCTCGTCCTCGTCGGTCCAAGCGTGCTTGGGCATAGGACGGAAAATCTGGAAGAGCATCGCAACCAGCAGCACGATGGCCACAACCGTCCAGATACCAAACTGTCCAAGAACAAGCAGGTTGTAGAACTGGTTGATGAACAGGCCGATCACCCAAGCGAAGATGCACTCGTAACCGATGGCAATCGCGAACCACTTGCCAGAATCCATCTGGTTGCGGATGGCACCCATGGCAGCAAAGCACGGAGCGCACAGCAGGTTGAACGCGCCAAAGGCGACGCAAGCGCCCATGGTGGGGAACATGCCGGCAAACGCGGTCCACAGGCTCGGGTCGGTCTCGCCCGCGTCGGCAACGGACAGCAGCGAGCCGGCGGTGGCGACGACGTTCTCCTTGGCGACAAGGCCCGAGACGGACAGCGCTGTTGCCTGCCAGGTGCTAAAGCCAAGCGGGGCGAAGATCCAGGAGATCAGGTTGCCGAGCATGGCAAGCACGGAGTAGTCCATGAACTCCTCGGAGATGCCGTCCATCGCAGGCAGGTAGCCAAAGGAACCGTTGTAGCTACCAAAGTTGGAGAGGAACCACACCACGACGGTAGAGGCGAAGATGACCGTACCGGCCTTCTTGATAAAGGCCCAGCAGCGCTCCCACACGTGCAGCGCCCAGGAACGGATCGCCGGGAAGTGGTAGGCAGGAAGCTCCATAACGAACGGCGTCGGGCGGCCGGCGAAGAGCTTGGTCTTCTTGAGCATGAGGCCCGAGGCGATGACGGCAAAGACGCCCAGGAAGTAGAAGAGCGGGCTGATCCACGCCGCGGTGGTGGAAGAATCGCCGATGATGGAACCCATGAGCAGGGCGATGATCGGCAGCGTGGCGCCACAGGGAATGAACGTGGTGGTCATGACCGTCATGCGGCGGTCCTTCTCGTTCTCGATGGTCTTGGTGGCCATGACGCCGGGGACGCCGCAGCCCGAGGTCACGAGCATGGGGATGAATGACTTACCGGACAGGCCAAAGCGGCGGAACACGCGGTCCATGATAAAGGCGACGCGGGCCATATAGCCGCAGTCCTCCAGGAAAGAGAGCATCACGAACAACAGGAACATCTGCGGGACAAAGCCCATGATGGCGCCGATGCCGGCCACGATACCGTCGCAGACGAGGGAGTCAACAAGACCGCCGTCCTCGGTGCCGCCCGCCACAAGGGCGTCATGCACCGCGGTGGTGATACCCGGGACATAGGGGCCGTACTGCGCCGGGTCGACCGAGTCGGCATCGTCGCCCGCAGCCTCGACAGCTTCGTCATAAGCATCGCGGCCCTGACCGAGCACATACCAACCGTCGGTGCCAAAGAGCTGGTCGTTGGTGAAGTCGGTCACCGTGCCGCCCAGGGTGGAAACGGCGATGTAGTACACGCAGAACATGATGACGACAAAGATCGGCAAGCCCAGGATACGGTTGGTAACCACACGGTCGATCTTCTCGGAGGTGCTCATCTTGGCCGGGGCCTTGGTGAGGCACTCATCGATGATGTGCGCGATGACGCCATAGCGCTCACCGGTGATGATGGACTCAGCATCGTCGTCGCAGTCCTGCTCGCACTGGGCGACCAGCTGCTCCACGCGAGCAGCCTTCTCCTTGGTGAGGTTGATGAGCTTGCAGGCGTCCGCGTCGCGCTCAAACAGTTTGACCGCGTAGTAGCGGCGCTTGTTGGCGGGAACGCTCGCCGGAAGGTTGTTCTCGATGTGCGTCAGAACGTCCTCGATGGAGGAGTCGAACTTGTGCTCCGGCACCTGGCCCTTGGAAGCAGCGGACTTCTTGACCTGCTCGAAGAGCTCCTTGATGCCCTTGTTCTTAAGGGCCGAGATCATCATGACCGGGCAGCCGAGCTTCTTGGAGAGCTTGTCCGTGTCGATCTTGTCGCCGTTCTTCTCGACCAAGTCGGCCATGTTGAGGGCGACGACCACGGGCAGGCCGGTCTCGATAACCTGAAGCGCCAGATACAGGTTACGCTCGAGGTTGGTGGCGTCGACCACCTGGACGACAACATCGGGCTCGCCGCTCATGAGGTAATCGCGCGAGCATTGCTCCTCGGGGCTGTAGGGGGAAAGCGAGTAGATGCCAGGGAGGTCCGTGATGGTAACGTTCTTGTCGCTTAGGAGCTTGGCTTCCTTTTTCTCAACCGTGACGCCGGGCCAGTTGCCAACGTAGCCGTTGGCGCCGGTGATCAGGTTGAAAAGCGTGGTCTTGCCGCAGTTGGGGTTACCCGCCAGCGCGACATGGATCTGAGAATCCGCCATTCAATCCTTCTTCCTTGTGTGCCTGCGCTGCTTTCTCCGCGCAGGCTGGATAATGTGCTTCAAAGATGCTGCATTAAGTTAGAAAAACCTAACTTTATCTGCAGAAATATGCGCCGCGAGTCCTTACTGGACCTCGACGACGGCCGCCTCCTCCTTGCGGATGGAAAGCTCGTAGCCGCGCACGTTGATCTCGACCGGATCGCCGAGCGGTGCAACCTTCACGACCTTGAACGAAGTGCCCTTGATGAGCCCCAGGTCCATAAGGTGGCGGCGAAGCGCACCCTCACCGTGAAGCTTGACGATGGTGGAGCTCTCGCCCACCTTAACGTCACCCAACGTCTTCATCCTCTTGTCCCCCTTTCGGTTTTTATGAAATGCTGCGGACTAACCGACGGTCATGATGTGCATGGCAACCTTGGAATCGATGCCAAAGCGTGCGCCCAGCACCGTGACGATGATATTGGCGCCACTCGAGCTCACCACGTGGATTTCGTTGCCCTCGACAAAGCCGAGGTCCTTGAGGTGGTGTTTCATATCCTCATTGCCCTTTACGCGAGACACGCGCACGGTTTCGCCCGCTTTTACCATCGAAAGCGGCATTGCCGGCATCTGCGGTCCGCAAGACATGAGTGGCTCCTAACGTCAGTTCGTCCTTCACATCGACACGGTAAAAGTTAACCACGCCTATGTTCGCTATAGTAAACTAACACGTGGTTAACTTTTTGGAAAGGGTCTCTATTCAGTTTTCGAAAAAGTTTCCTATACGAAACAAAAAGGCGCGGCAAAGAGCTGTCCTTTGCCGCGCCCCGTCATGCTTAGAGCGAGAGGTTTCTGATCGACGTAACGCAGGAAGCCTCGTCTACGCCTGAAACACGAAAGACGACGCTCTCGCCGCACTCGCCGCAGAGTGCCATGAGCCCTATAACGTCGCGGCCATCGGTGTAGCGGTCACCAATCGAAACCGACACGTCACTACGGTGCTTGGCAATGATGTCATAGAGCAGCGCAACCGGGCGGGCATGTAATCCCAACGGATCTTTAATCGTCTTCGTAAACTCGACCATGTCCCCTCCCGCGACATCGCACATCGGCCGGCAAAACCCAGCCACGTGGTAGTTATTGTAGCGTTAGATGCTTGTTGAGGGCGGGACGGAAATCGCATCCCATTTCGAGCGTCAATGATGGGACACAGTTTCCGCCAGAAGGCCCAACCGGAAAGTGCGACCCGTTATTTGGCTGGATTCTGGGACGCAGTTTCCGCTGAGCGACCCTGGCGGAAAGTACATCCCATTCTGGACGCAAATTCCGGGACGCAGTTTCCTCGACGTCCGGTCACCCCATGTCCTCACAACCTCGGCGCATAAAAAACGAGGGAAGGCACGCGTCCTTCCCTCGCAACGGGCAATATGTAGCCGCTTGCCTACATCAGGCGCAGGCTGACGTCCTTGAGCTGGGCGCCACTAACGGCACTCGGAGCACCCGACATAAGGTCGGAGCCGCTGGCCGTCTTGGGGAACGCCATGACGTCGCGGATGGAGTCGGAGCCGGTGAGCAGCATGCACACGCGGTCCAGGCCCAGAGCGAAACCGCCCATCGGGGGCGCACCAAACTTGAGAGCCTCCATGAGGAAGCCAAACTGCGACTCGGCGCGCTCCTCGGTAAAGCCCAGGAGCTTGAGCATGGACATCTGCATCTCGGCGTTGTGGATACGCATACCACCGCCGCCGGCCTCAAAGCCGTCCATGACAAAGTCGTAGGTGCACGAACCGGCTGCCAGCGGATCGGCCTCAATCTTGGCGATGTCGGTCTCGGTCGGCAGGGTAAAGGGCTGGTGCTCGGCAGCGTAAGCCTTGCGGTCCTCATCCCAGTGGAACAGCGGGAAGTTGACGACCCACAGGAAGTCGTGGCCCTCGCGCTTGATCTCGAGCGCATTGGCCATGTGGGAACGCATGCCGCCCAGGATCTCGTCAGAGAGCAGGCGCGGGCCGGCGGCGAACATCACAAGGTCGCCGGGCTCGACGTCCATGCGCTCGCGCAGAGCCGCCATCTCCTCGTCCGAGAAGAACTTGACGATGGGGCTGTTGATAGAGCCGTCCTCGCGGAAGGCGATCCAAGCCAGACCCTTGGCGCCAAACGTGGAGGCCACGCCGGCAAGCTTATCGATCTTGGCACGTGCCCAGGCACCGGCACCCTTGGCGTTGATGGCCTTGACGACAGAGCCCTCCTCGTTTGCGGCGGTCGCAAAGACCTTGAACTTGGAGTTGGCAAAGATGTCGGTCAGGTCGACCAGGTGCATGCCATAGCGGGTATCGGGCTTGTCGGAGCCATAGGTGTCCATGGCCTCCCAGTAGTCCATACGACGCAGCGGCGTGGGCATCTCGACGCCCATGCGGCCGAAGGCGTCGGCCAGGACCTCCTCGAGCGCGCTCATGACGTCGTTCTGGTCCACGAAGGACATCTCGATATCGACCTGGGTGAACTCGGGCTGGCGGTCGGCACGCAGGTCCTCGTCGCGGAAGCACTTGGCAACCTGATAGTAGCGCTCGACGCCACCGACCATGAGCAGCTGCTTCAGGAGCTGCGGGGACTGCGGTAGAGCGTAGAAGTTGCCCGGCTGAATACGGCTGGGGACGATGAAGTCGCGGGCGCCCTCGGGCGTGGACTTGAACAGGGAGGGCGTCTCGACCTCCATGAACTCACGGTTGTGCAGCGCCTCGCGAATGGCAAAGGTGAAGTCGGAGCGCAGCTTGAGGTTGGCCATCATCTCGGGACGGCGGAGGTCCAGATAGCGATAGCGCAGACGGGTGTCCTCGCTGGTCTCGATGCCGTCCTCGATCTGGAAAGGCGGGGTGACAGACGTGTTGAGCACCTCGGCGTGGTCGGTCAGGACCTCGATCTCGCCGGTCGCGAGCTTGGCGTTGGTGGTCTCCTCGCCACGGGAGCGCACGACGCCGTGGATCTTGATGGGCCACTCGGGACGCATAGTCTCGGCGATCTTAAAGGCGTCGCCGTCGGAGTGCTCGGGGTCGAAGGTGAGCTGCGTGATGCCCTCGCGGTCGCGAAGGTCGCAGAAGATAAGGCCGCCGTGGTCACGGCGACGGCTCACCCAACCGGTGAGGGTGACCTCTTCGCCCACGTTCTCGCGGCGAAGCTCGCCGCAGGTACGGGTGTGCATGGAATGCTCGTCGATGGGACGGGTCTGGCTCATACCAGTGATCCTCCTTTATGGATCTGTGCCGCCCCGTGTCGTTCCGGGCGGCGTCGTACAGATTTGCCCAGCCTGCGTAAACCGCGCAGCCAGACATGGCGTTCTATCTTATCGCACCTGTGTCGATGTGCCGCGGAAAAGTGGCTCCTGCCCAAAGACTTGACGGAGACGAAACAATTGACGCACCGCGGCCGTCGCCAACGCGCGCCACGTGCGACAATGTGCCCCAATACAACTGCACTCGGAAAGGCCCGCCATGACTGCACGCCTCATCGTTATGGATATCGACTCCACGCTCATCAACCAGGAGGTCATCGACCTGTTGGGCGAGGAAGCCGGCGTGGGCGAGCAGGTGGCGCAGATCACCGAGCGCGCTATGCGCGGCGAGCTGGACTTTAAGCAGGCACTTGAAGAGCGCGTGGGGTTGCTTGCCGGCTTGGACGAGAGTGTGTTCGAGCGCACCTTTGAGCGCGTGACGTTTACCCCCGGCGCGCTGGAGCTTGTGCGCTCGGCACACAGCAAGGGCTGGAAGGTTGGCGTGGTAAGCGGTGGCTTCCATGAGGTGGCCGACAAGATCGTGGCCGCCGCGGGCATCGATTTTTGCCTGGCTAACCGCCTGGAGGTCGTGGACGGCAAGCTCACCGGTAAGTTGGCGGCAGACATTGTGACCAAGGAGTCCAAGCTCATCCAGCTGCTGGATTGGGCAGTCGAGTGCGGTGTCGATATGGCCCACACCGTCGCGATCGGCGACGGGGCAAACGATATCCCTATGATTCAGGCCGCGGGCACGGGCATCGCGTTTTGTGCCAAGCCCAAGACGCGCGAGGCCGCCCCGTTTGCCATCGACGAGCGCAACCTGATGCTCGCCATGGACATCATCCTGCGCGACTAGCCGATCTGTCTAACAATTGAATCAGTCTGTCCTATAGTTTCCGAACAATTTTGTCTTAGTGTTCGGAAAAACACCCTTTGAGTGCTAGACTTTGCGCCGTCGAAGGGAACATATATGGATAAGCGAGATCTAGAGCAGCTACTGAGCGATGTTGCCGGCGGATCAGTCACCCCTGCCGACGCCCTCACACGCATCCAGACGGCTCCGACCGCCGATTTAGGCTTTGCGCAGCTCGATCTTTCGCGCGGAGTGCGCCAGGGAGCCGGCGAGGTTGTCTACGGTGCCGGTAAAACCGCCGAGCAAATTGCCGCCATTATCGAAGCGCTGCGCGATGCCGGCCAGGAGCGCATCCTGGTCACGCGCCTGGATGCCGAAAAGGCAGCCCGCACCTCGGAGCTCCTCGGCAACGGCATCGACCTGGGATATGTCCCGGACGCGCAGCTCGCCCTCGTGGGCGGCAAGCCCTCCCCTACCGGCAACGGACGCATCGTCGTCGCCTGCGCCGGCACGAGCGACCTGCCCGTCGCCGAGGAAGCCGCGTTGACGGCCGAGTTCTATGGCAACGAGGTCGACCGCCTCTACGACGTAGGCGTCGCCGGCCTGCACCGCCTACTCGCGCATGCCGAGGAACTTGCCCAGGCACAGGTGGTCATCGCCATCGCCGGCATGGAGGGCGCGTTGGCGAGCGTTATCGGCGGCCTGGTGAGCTGTCCGGTCATCGCCGTTCCCACCAGCGTGGGCTACGGCGCAAGTTTTGGTGGCGTAGCCGCACTGCTCGCCATGCTCAACTCCTGTGCCAGCGGCGTATCGGTCGTCAATATCGACAACGGCTTTGGCGCCGCTTACCAGGCAAGTCTTATCAATCATCTGCGCGCCGGCACACCCCGCGCCCGCTAAGGAGCATTCCATGTCCAATCATCAGCACACGCTTATCATCGACGGCACCTCGGGCATCAGCGGCGATATGACCGTCGCGGCCCTGCTCGACCTGGGCGCCAGCGAGGAGCACCTGCGCGAACAGCTCGCCACACTGCCGGTCGACGGCTTTACGATCGCCGTCACGCGCGTAAACAAGCATGGCATCGACGCCTGCGATTTCGACGTTCAGCTGGCAGAAGAGCTCGAGAACCACGACCACGACATGGCATGGCTCTACGGCAACGAAACAGCTGATGACGACGAGGATGAGCACGAGCACCACCATCATGACCATGACGAGCATGAGCACTGCCATGAGCATGATCATGAGACCCACGGCCATGGCCACGAGGGTCACCATCACGCCCACCACCATCACCACCGTTCTTTGGCGGACGTCACCGCTATCATCGACGGCTCGCAGCTAAGCGATGGCACCAAGCGTCGTGCGCTCGCCATCTTTACCGCGCTCGCCGCCGCCGAGGCAAAGGCCCACGGCAAAACGCCCGAGACCGTCATGTTCCACGAGGTAGGCGCCGTCGATTCCATCGTCGACGTCTGCTCTGTCGCCATCTGCCTCGATGACCTAGGTATTGAGGACATCGTGGTCGAGTCGCTCTCCGAAGGCCACGGAACCATTCGCTGCGCCCACGGCCTTATGCCCATTCCCGTCCCCGCTGTCGTCAACCTGTGCCAGGCGGGCAATATCGCCCTCACGCCCGCACCGGTCGCTGGCGAGCTCGTGACGCCCACGGGCGCCGCCATCGTCACCGCGCTGCGCACGTCCGAGCACCTGCCGGCACGCTACCACATCGAGGCCGTCGGCTACGGCGCCGGCAAGCGCCCCTACGAGGGTTGCTCCGGCACGCTCCGTTGTCTACTCGTTGACGTGGATGCATAGCCATGGATGCCCGCAAAGAAAAAAGCCGCGCTGCCATCGTTGCAGCGTTCTCCGAGCTGCTACGCGAAGAGGATTACGGCAAGATTACCGTCGGCGACATCATCGCTCGTGCCCATGTTGGTCGGGCCACGTTCTACGGCCTCTTCAAGAGCAAAGACGACCTACTGTCCGAGCTCGTGAACGACATCTGCACCCACGCCCTCGACGACGATGGTACGCCGCTCGACGACCCACTCGTGCAAGTCGAGCATATCCTCAACAACCTCTGGGAACGCCGTCAGGGCGTTCGAGCCCTCGTAGCCGGCGCCGGCTCACGCGTCTTCGCCGACTGCCTCCGCAAGACCATCATGTCGCGCGCAGCCGAAACCGTCCCCGTCGACCCCGCAGGCCCCGCCGCCACCATGGACCGCAGCTTCTTACTACACCACATAGCCTCAAGCTTCGTAGGAATGGTCCAATGGTGGGCCTGGCACAACTTCCAAGCAGCCAAAGCCGACGTAGCTAAAGACTACCTATCAGCCATTAAGCCTCTCTTCAACTGAGTAAACCCCTCATCCCAAAGTTCCGACCTCATCTCAAAGCGCCGCCCCAACCCAAAGCACAATCCATCCCAAAGTGTCGACAGAAGCCCAACGCCCCTACCAGCAACAAGCCCCTCCCATCCAAATTCAGATATATATTGGGTTGCTTGTACGAACGCAACAAAGATCCCGCAGCTGTCCGCATGGGGTAACTTCCCAGCGCATTCCGCACTGATATTTTCTGTATTGAAGACGTCGATGATGCACCCGTATACCATTGACGTCGACACCATCAGATGCGGACCGCGCGGTGACCCCACATTCCGCTGGCGCCCATGGGGCTGCCCTCGTTTCCTGACATGTCCCGCGCGGGCCGCGGCGAGCCGAGACCGCCGCATGACCTAATAGGAGCATGGAGCGATACCGCGGACCCGAACAACCGCATTCTATCGCGCCCCGTCAGTGTGCCGTCTGCCCGGTCCAGGCGAGCACGGAAAGAACGGAGCGAGACATGAGAACCGAATCGACACCCGGCGCCCGCGGACCGGTCTTCTGCGGGGTCGACACCCACGCCGACTCGCACTGGCTGTGCGTCCTGGACTGGAGGGGCCGCAAGGTCCTGTCCCGCCAGTTCCCCGCCGACGCGGCGGGATACGAGGCGCTCGCCGGGGCGATCGCGGCGGCCGGGGAGCCGGCCTGCGTCGCGATGGAGGGGACGTCGTCCTACGGGGCGGGCCTCACCAGGCACCTCGCGTCGCTGGGGATGCCCGTGCGCGAGGCGCTCTCCCCGGCGAGGACGCAGAGGAGGCGCCCGGGGCAGGGGAAGTGCGACGAGTCGGACGCGGAGAGGGCCGCCCGCGCGGCGATGTCCGGCTCAAGGCTCGGGACCCCCAAGAGCCAGGACGGGTGGGTCGACGGGGTGCGCTGCATGCTCGCGGCGCGCTCCGGGGCGGTGAAGGCGCGGACCTCGGCGATCAACACCGCGAGGTCGCTGCTCACCACCGCGCCGGAGGGGCTCAGGTCGAGGTTCCGCGGCATGGGAGGGCCGAGGCTGATGGAGGAGCTCCCCTCCGTGCGCGCCGAGGGCGCGCTGGGCGCCGCGCTCGGAGCGCTGGCGGACCTGTGGGCGGCGGCGCGCGACGCGGCGCTCGACATGGATTGGCTACACTGATGTGGACAGTTCCGGGAGGGGCGCGAGAGACGGGAGGGCCGTATATGAGGGACCCCAGGCACCCGAGGCATTTCACCGACGAGTTCAAGAGGCAGATAGTCGA
>CAJMSL010000032.1 GCA_905216045.1 uncultured bacterium | reverse complement strand
TCCGACGGGTCCGACAGGCTGCTGCCGTACCTGTACGCGACCACGTCCACGTTGGGCGAGTACGTGCGCCCCGGCGCGCTGAGCGTGCTTTTGGAGCCGCGCTCGCTGTTCGACGACTGCCTGCGCGCCTACGAGGATATTGAGGCCCGTGCCGGCGAGGCAGGGATTGACCGCCTGGATGGTCTGTACGTGCGCGCCCAACAGCTCGATTTTGGTGCCCAGCAGCGCCTGAACTATGTGAGCCTGATTCGCGCCGGCGGCGCGGTGACGGCGGAGCTCAAGATTGAGCAGCCGGCCATCGCGGGCTCGGACAATCGCTTTATGACGCGCATTCAGGAAGTCGTGGGCAAGCGCTATGCCTGCGTGTTTGCCATTCCCGACCGCGGTGCGCGCGAGTCGATGGAGCTCACCTTTGGTGACGAGAGCATTACCTTTGAGGAGTCGCTGACGGCCGCCCCCGAAAACGCCGGCGTCATTGGCGAGCGTGTGCGCGTGGCGGCGGCGGACTCTGCCGATCGTGCCGCACGCCAGGAGGCCCATGCTTCCATTCGCGAGCGTAAGGCCGACGCGCTCAACGCCCGCTCACTCGAGGCGGGCGCGGCCCAGGCTGCCGCCGGTGCTGCCGTGCCCACTATCTCGCGCGGACGCGTGACCTTTGTCGATGCCGCCCTGCCGCAGGGCGTGGTGGTGCCCGATGCCAACCTGGCCGTGTTCTCGATCGCCGACCTCAACGCCCGCATGGACGCCAACCGCGCGCGCAGCCGCCGCAAGGTGGACATTACGCAGATCACGTTCCCGTTTAAGCCGGGTGACTACGTGGTGCACGCCACTCACGGCATCGCGCTCTTTAGCGAGATCGCGCGCCAGGAAGTGGGCGGCAAGGAGCGCGACTACTTTTTGCTGGAATATGCCGACGGCGACAAGCTCTACGTGCCGCTGGAGCAGGTCGACCGCATCACGCGCTACGTTGGTCCCGACGGCGACAAGCCGCGCCTGACCAGGCTCAACACCGCCGACTGGACGCGGGCTACCAACAAGGCGCGCAAGAATGCCAAAAAGCTGGCGTTTGACCTGGTCGACCTGTATACGCGCCGCTCGTCGATTACCGGTATCGCCTGTCCGCCCGATACGCCCGAGCAGATCGAGATGGAGGAGAGTTTCCCCTACGACGAGACGCGTGACCAGCTGGAGGCTATCGCCGACATCAAGGCCGACATGGAGGCGCCCAAGCCCATGGACCGCCTGCTGTGCGGCGACGTGGGCTTTGGCAAGACCGAGGTCGCCCTGCGCGCGGCCTTTAAGTGCGTGGACTCCGGCCGCCAGGTCATGGTGCTCTGCCCCACGACCATTCTGGCCCAACAGCACTACGAGACATTCTTTGAGCGCTTTGCCCCGTTTGGCCTGGAGGTCGAGGTGCTCAGCCGCTTCCGCACGCCGGCACAGCAAAAGCGCGCGCTCAAGGCGTTTGCCGAGGGCACGATTGATGTGCTCATCGGCACGCACCGTCTGCTTTCGGCCGATGTGAACCCCAAGAACCTGGGCCTGGTGATCATCGACGAAGAGCAGCGCTTTGGCGTGCAGCACAAGGAGCAGCTCAAGAATCTGCGCGAGCAAATCGACGTGCTCACGCTCTCGGCAACGCCGATTCCGCGAACCATGCAGATGGCCACGAGCGGCGTGCGCGACATGAGCCTGATTACCACGCCGCCGACCGGGCGTCGTCCCGTGATCGTGCACGTGGGGGAGTACGTCCCCGACGTGGTGAGTGCGGCGATTCGCCTGGAGGTGGGCCGCGGCGGTCAGGTGTATTACGTGTCCAACCGCGTCAAGACCATCGACGATGCCGTGGCGCGCGTGCACGAGGCCGCGCCCGAGGCGCGCGTGGGCGTGGCGCACGGCAAGATGAGCCCGCGCGAGGTCGAGGACGTGATGATCGAGTTCGCGACCAAAAAGATCGACGTGCTCATCGCCACGACCATCGTGGAGAGCGGTATCGACAACGCGACTGCCAACACGCTCATCATCGAGGACTCGCAGCGCCTGGGCCTGGCGCAGCTCTACCAGCTCTAGGGCCGCGTGGGCCGCGCGGCCACGCAGGCATACGCGTACTTTATGTTCCCGGGTGAGCTGCCGCTCACCGAGGAGGCTACGGCGCGTCTGACCGCACTTTCCGAGTTCCAGGACCTGGGCAGCGGCATGCGCATCGCCATGCGCGACCTGGAGATTCGCGGCGCCGGCTCGCTTATGGGCGCCGAGCAGCACGGCAACCTGTCGAGCGTGGGCTTTGACCTGTTTACGCAGATGCTGGGCCAGGCCGTGGCCGAGGCGCGCGGCGACGACGATGCCGGCGTGGAGGCGGCGAGCGTGGGCATTAACCTGCCGGCCGACTACTTCTTGTCCGAGGAGTACCTGCCGGCGGTGGACCAGCGCGTGCTCGTGTACCGTAAGCTCGCAGCGGCCGAGGACCTGGAGAGCATCGATGAGGTGCAGGAAGAGACCGAGGCCGCGCACGGTGAGTTGCCGTTGGCGGGGCTCAACCTGTTCAACCGCGCACGAATCCGCATTCGCGGCGAGCGCTTGGGGCTCGAGAGCGTCACGCTCAGCGGCGGTCGCATCACGTTTTTGGGCGTCGACGTGCCCAAGAAGGTGGCCTTTGAGCTAAAGACCCGCTATGGCGCGGTGAACTTCCCCAAGAGCCGCAAGCTGTCGGTACCCTACAAGGCAGGCGCCGGTGCGGGCAGCGGCCTGGGTCGCGGTCTCGACGCCAACGACGGCACCGGCCCGGTGGCCGCGGCGCTCATGCTGCTGCAACAGCTGGGTGCTAGCGACGACGACTAGCGGGTCGACGCTGCAAACGCTCCATTTGGGCAATCTGACCCTCACTCGTCGGTCGCGTACGCAAGTACGCTTCCCTCCTCCTTCGGGCCACCTTGCCACAAATGGAACGTTTTCGCTCACTTATGCTCAACCTGTAAGGGTATTTATGGGACAAAGCTATCTTTGCCCCACCACGTTGCGGGTCGACCCTTCGCCCGACCGAAAGGAAAGCATGTTCGGATACATCTACAAGAAAGATGCCACCATTGTCGCGGTTGTCCTGGCCTTTTGTCTGCTCGTTGGGTCGTTTTTCGATTACCAGATCTCGAGCGCGCTGTTCAACATCGGCAGCATGTACGGCCGCTTTATCGAGGCCGCCGGCGAGCTGCCGTTCGAGCTGACGGCGAGCATCGCGGGCGTTATGCTCGTGCGCGCGGTGCGTCCCGACTCCAGGGGGAGCAAATGGCTCGCTGTGCTCGGCATCCTCGTCAACGTTGGCCTGACCGGCTACGAGATCGTTTCGTCCCTGAGGGTTGGCGGCAAACTCATCGCGGCTCAGTTGGTGCTGACGTTTGTGCTGGTCATCGTCGCCAACCTTATCGTCTATCGCCTCACGCGCACGACCGAGCCCGACGAGCTCACGCGCTGGGCGTTGATGGTGCTTGCCGTGTGGGTCGCTCAGGCCATCATCCTCAACGTGATCGTCAAGCCGCTGTGGTCGCGCCCGCGCATGCGCGTGATCGAGGTCACACCGGGGCTCAATTTTCAGCCGTGGTGGGTGATCGGCAACCCCGACAAGTGGAGTTATATTGCGGCCGGCGTAATCAAGGACGGCTTTAAGTCGTTCGCGAGCGGGCACACCGCGCATGCGGCGATCGGTCTTATGCTCGCCGGACTTCCCGCGGTGGCCTTTAAGGAAAAGCCCTCGCGCCGTCGGGTGGTCTTTTGGACGGCGGCTGTGGTCGAGGCGCTCGTCGCCTTTGGCCGCATCGTGATCGGAGCGCATTTTTTGAGTGACGTGAGCTGCGGCTTTGCCCTGGTGCTGGCGCTTGAGTGCCTTGCCGCGCGCATTGCCTATCCCAACGGCGTACAATAGCTCCGTTTGAATCATCTGGCCGATACCCGGTAAGAGAGGATTGCCATGCTCGCGTTTAACAACGACTATTCCCACGGCGCACATCCTGCAGTGCTGCAGGCACTCGTCGACACCAACATGGAGCCGCAGCCCGGCTACGGTACCGATGCGCACACCGAGCGTGCCAAGCAGCTTATCCGCGAGGCCTGTCAGGCCCCCGATGCCGACGTGTTTTTTCTGGTGGGCGGCACGCAGGCCAACGCGACGGTGATCGACATGCTGCTTGCGCCCTACGAGGGCGTCGTTGCCGCCGAGACCGGCCACGTCGCCGGGCACGAGGCGGGCGCTATCGAGTTTGGTGGTCACAAGGTGCTCACCATCCCCGGCTACGAGGGCAAGATGCACGTCGAGGATCTCGAAAACTATTTCCAGGTGTTCTACGAAAACGAGAGCCATGAGCACATGGTGTTCCCGGGCGCCGTGTACGTGAGTCTATCGACCGAGTACGGCACGCTGTATTCTAGGGCCGAGCTCGCGGCGATTCACGCGGTGTGCCAGAAGCGCGAGATTCCGCTATTTGTGGACGGCGCTCGCCTGGCCTATGCACTGGCGGCCGATGAGTGCGACATTACCCTGCCCGAGCTGGCGCAGCTGTGCGACGTGTTCTACATCGGCGGCACCAAGTGCGGCGCGCTCTGCGGCGAGGCTGTGGTGTTCTGCGGCATGCACGCTCCGGCACATCCCATTCCGCGCATTAAGCAGCACGGCGCGCTGTTGGCCAAGGGCCGCCTGACGGGCGTGCAGTTTGAGGCACTCTTTACCGATGGCTTGTATTTTGAGATTGGTCGACAGGCGATCGAAACCGCGCAGACGCTTCGTCGCGTGCTGCACGAGCACGGCTACCGGTTCTTCTTGGAGACGCCGACTAACCAGCAGTTCGTGATTCTGCCCAACGAGGACATGGCGCGCATTCGCGAGCATGCGGCGATCGAGTACTGGGAAAAGTACGACGAGACCCACACGGTGGTGCGCTTTTGCACTAGCTGGGCCACGACGCAGGAGGATATCGACGCGTTGGCGGCTGTCCTGTAGCCTGATGTAATGACGAGGGGCCGCCTTGCGCTTGGGTTTGGCGCAAGGCGGCCTTTGTTTTTGAGGGAGAAGGGTTGTATGACCGAGATGTTCGAGCCGACGATTCGTCTGGCGACGCCCGATGATGCGCCGGCGTTGCTTGCCATCTATGAGCCGTATGTGCGCCAGACGGCGATTACCTGCGAATACGAGGTGCCGAGCGTTGAGGAGTTCGCCGGGCGCATCGAGCGTACGCTCAAGCGCTATCCGTATCTGGTGATGGAGCTGGACGGGCGTCCGGTAGGTTATGCCTATGTGAGTCCGCTCAACAGCCGCGAGGCATACGACTGGTCGGTCGAGACATCGATCTACCTGGCGCGCGATGTGCGCCACGGCGGGCTGGGTCGTATGCTGCACGACGCGCTCAAGCAATGCCTGATTGCGATGGGCATCACCAACATGTGCGCGCTCATCGCCGTGCCGCACGACAAGGACGACGAGTATCTGACGCATAACAGTCAGGATTTCCATGCCCATATGGGGTATCGCCTGGTGGGTGCCTTCGACCGCTGCGCCCAAAAGTTCGGCCGCTGGTACGACATGTGCTGGATGGAGCTGGTCCTTGCCGAGCGCACACCCAACCAACCCAAACCAATCTGGTTCCCCGACCTCCCCAAACCTACCATTTAGGGGCAGGTTTATTTTGGCAGGTTAGCCGATGGGCTCGGTGTATTTGGCACGGTCGGTGCGCTGGATGCGCTTGGAGACATGGAGCGGTCGGCCGTCGGTGTCGTAGACGTAGTCGGTGATCAGGATCAGCGCCTGCCCGCGCTCAACGTTGAGCAAAAACGCCTCGTTTTGCGAGGCATAGCACACCTCAAAGGTCTTGTGCCCCTGTGCCGGCGCGCGATGGAATTCCTGGCGCAGCGTGGCGTAGAGCGAACCGTTGATATCGCGATCGATGAGTGCTTCAAAGCTCGGTGGTAGATAGGTGGTCTCCAGGCACAGCGGCGCATCGTCCAGATAACGCAGTCGGACAAGTTTGACGAGCTTGCTGCCCACGGCGGCGTCAAAGAACTTAGCTATGCTGCCGGCCGCCTTGGCAAAGCCCGAGTCCACGGTGCGCGTGGTGGGCTTCATGCCCTGGCCTTCGACCTGTTTGGTATAGCTCGAAAACACCAGGTTGTTCTCGTGGAGCGCCGGCGTGTCGGCCACAAAGGCGCCGCGCCCGCGCTCGGTTCGAACCAGACCCTCATCAACGAGCACCTTAAGGGCATGGCGCACGGTGCTGCGCGACAGCCCCGATTCGTCCATGAGTTCCATCTCGGACGGCAGCTTGTCTTCGCGCGCGTAGACGCCGGCGGCGATGCGGTCACGCAGCATGCCCGCCAAGCGCTCGTATTGGGCCAGTTTCTTTTTAGACGAAGCGTTCATGCGATCAACCTGTATCTAACTTGTATGTGAGTCTAATCAAGCATGTATTCAATACAACAACAAAACAGCTGGTAGCTAGTAATCGAAAACCACATCAGCAAAATTTCTAAGACAAATATAGCATACAACTAGTCGACATAGCCAAAACATGTATGTAACTTGTATGCCATCGAGAGCATCAAACGAGAAGAAAGGCTGATGCACGATGACTACTCAGGAACAGGTTAAGGACGTCGTCTCCCAGGTTTTGGCCGACAAGGCAGACAAGGGCGGCATTACGCGCGTCGTGTGGATTGGCGCCGGCGGATCCAACGGCGGCAACTATCCTGCCCAGTACTTTATGGAGCACGAGGCCACGCAGGTCGTGAGCTCCAGCTACACCAGCAATGAGTTCGTGCACGCCACGCCCGCCTATGTCAACGAGAACACCCTGGCCGTCGTCGTGTCCATGCGCGGCACCAAGGAGACCATCGTCGCCGCCCAGGTCGCCAAGGACCACGGCGCCAGCACCATCGCCATCTATGTCGACGAGTCCGGCCTCACCGAGGGCTGCGACTACAAGATTCAGTATGACAGCCTGGCCGTCGACGAGTCTTGCATGGGCCGTACCAACTCCGCCGTCGTGACCATGATCGCCATGGAGCTTACGCAGCAGACCGAGGGCTATGCCGAGTATGAGACCGCTATGGCCGCCTTCGACCTGGTTGCCCCCATCTATCGCAAGGCCGTCGAGTACACCCGTCCGCTCGCCGCCAAGTGGGCCGAGCTAACCGCCGACAAGCCCTGCATCAACGTGATGGCTCAGGGTCCGCTCTTTGGTGCCGCCTACGTCTTTAGCATCTGCAACGTGCAGGAGATGCTGCAGATCGACTCCTGCACCATCAACACCTGCGACTTCTTCCACGGCCCCTTCGAGATCCTGGACAAGCGCACCTCGCTGTTCCAGCTCATCAGCGTCGGCCGCAGCCGCTGCAACGACGAGCGCGGTATCCGCTTCGTCAACCAGTACGGTGGCGAGCGCGTCTATCAGCTCGACGCCAAGGAGCTCGGCCTCAACGACATCAAGGACAGCGTGAGCGAGTACTTCAATCACCTGATCTTTGCCCCGATCCTCAACAACGTGTACATGCGTGCGCTCTCTGCCGTCACCCACAAGGACTACATGACGCGCCGCTACATGTGGAAGCTTGACTACTAAGAGTTACGCGGTTTTACCAAACCGCGTAACGGCTCGACGCTGCGCGGACCGCATTTGGACAATCTGGCGTTCAACTTCAAGGGCGCGACCAGAAGGTCAGCGCCCTTTCGTTTCACACCACCTTGCCTCAAATGCGACCCGCTCGCTGACTTATGCTCAACCAGCGGCGCCTTAGTCGTTGGGGACGTACTTAAATGACTAGTCATTCAGGAACATCCCCAACGACTAGTCATTTAAGTACGTCCCCAATGAGTATGTGGGGAAACAGATTTTTCCGCTCGCCGATTTGTGTCTTGAAAAATGTATATAACGACTATAACGTAGTGTGAAACATATTGGAAACAATACCGAGGAGGCTGCGTTGAAGAAAAGCAATCTGGGCTATGTGCTGGTGCTGATCGCCGCGCTTATGTGGGGCAGCATCGGAATCTTTGTAAACGGCATCTCGGCCATGGGTGTTTCGTCTCAGAGCATGGCGGCCTTTCGCCTGTTGTCGGGTGCCGTCTTAATGGCTCCGGTCTTGGCATTTATGGGTTGCCAGGGAGGTGCTCGTGAGGGAAAAGCCTCGGGTCCCCTGGCTCTGTTCAGGGCAAGTCCTAAAGAGCTTGTTCCCTGCGCGCTTGTCGGTATCGTCGGTTTAGCCGTCGCCAACACCTGCTATTACGAGTGCATGGGCGAGGTGGGCATGTCCACGGCCTCGGTGCTGCTCTACACCTCGCCGGTGTTTGGCGTCGCGCTTGGCCGCGTGCTTTATCGCGAGGACGTGACCCCCAACAAGCTCGTCGCCATCGTCTTTAACATTGTGGGTTGCGTGCTCGCGGTGACGAGCGGCGACCTGTCTGGTTTCCATTTCTCGGCTTGGGGCGTCGCGTCGGGTGTGATCGCCGGACTTTGCGGCGCGTTGCTGGCTGTGTTTAGCCGCATGGCCACCAAGACACTGCATCCGCTGGCGGTGACGTTTTGGGGCTTTGTTTTTGGCGGATGCTTTATGGCGGTGCTTTCGGCTCCGTGGTCCGATGTAGCCGCGGCAATGTCCCCGCAACTCATTCTGCTGTTCGTAGGCTTTGGCTTTATTCCGACGGCTCTTGCGTACATCTTCTATATGCAGGGCCTTTCGATGGATCTTGAGACATCGAAGGTGCCGGTCGTGGCTTCGTTCGAAACCGTGGCGACCGTTCTGGTCGGTATTGGCATCTACGCCGAGCCCGCCGGCGCGATCAAGGTCCTGGGCATCGTGCTGGTGCTCGCGTCCATCCTGATTATGAACACCAATTTTTCCAAGCTGCGCAACAGTGCCTTTGTCGGCCATATCGTTGAGAGCATGACCTTTAAGCCCAACGCGTGGTGGACGGAGAAATCGCAGGACATGGATCTGTTCCGCGAGCGCACGGGCATCGCGCTGGAGCCCACCGTGCAGGAAAGCCCCTGGTACTTCGTGCGATAGGGGATTGGCGAGGCGTCTGATCTGGGGTTATCCAGCCAGCGTCGATCTGCCCTGCACCAACGTTTCGAGTACGTTAAACCCGTCAACGGTCGATTTTCACCCGCGAACGGTCTTTATACTAATTAGCAATATAAGCAACGTATAAGACGTTATAATGACCATAACGAAAAGGAGGAGGCAAGATGAATCAGATCATTCTCGCATCTCATGGCGGCCTGGCCGCAGGCGCCAAAGACACGCTCGAGATGGTTCTCGGCGACGTGTCGAACGTCCACGTCGTGTCGCTTGCTCGTGACGACAAGGAGCCCATCACCAATAAGGTGGACGCCATGATCGCCACGTTCAACGCGGACGACACCGTCTATGTGCTGACCGATATGCTCGGCAGCTCGGTCAACAACAACATGGTCGAGCTTTCCAAGAACGGCACGAAGTTCACGGTTGTCAGCGGTTTCAACATTCCGCTGGCGCTCACGCTCGCTATGAGCCCCGTCCCCGTCAAGGGCGCCGAGCTCGCAGCCCTCATCAACGAGGCCCGCACCGGTCTGACCAACCCCAACGCGCCGGTCGAGGTCGCCGCGGCTCCCGCCAAGAAGGCCAAGGCGTCCCGTCACAGCTCCGGCCCCGCCAAGATCGTCCTCGCACGTCTTGACTACCGTCTGCTGCACGGCCAGGTCGTCTTTACCTGGACCACCAAGGTTCAGGCCGAGCGCATCATCGTCGTCGACAACGCTGCCGCCAACGATGACATCAAGAAGGGCGCTCTTAAGCTGGCCAAGCCCCAGGGCGTTCGCCTGAACGTCTTCACCGTCGAGCGTGCCCTCGCCAAGATGGACAAGCTCAACACCCTCGGCGAGCGCGTCATGTTCGTCTTTGGCAACACTGCCGAGATGCTGCAGTTCTGCCAGGGCTACAAGCTCGACGCCATCAACCTGGGCGCCACCGCCAACCACGACGGTGCCGATCAGGTCGGCGGCAAGGACAGCTCCGTCTTCCTCGACGCCACCCAGAAGGCAGACGTCAACCAGCTGCTCGACATGGGCATCAAGCTCTACGTCCAGCAGACCCCTACGTATCAGAGCGTCGACATCGACGCCAAGCTGTAATCAACCAGGCTTTTGCCTGACTGAAAGGAGAAGGGTATGAATACGTTCATCAGTGCGGTGCTCGTCGGCCTCGTCGGCGTGTTCTGCATGTGGGACTCCCGCCTGCTCGGTCGTCTTAACTTCGAGCAGCCCCTCGTTGGCGCTACGCTCGTCGGTCTGCTGCTGGGCGATGTGCCCACCGGCCTTGCCGTCGGTGCCGCCGTCGAGCTCGTGTCCATGGGCCTGGTGCAGGTCGGCGCCGCCGTTCCGCCCGATATGGTCCTGGGCGGCATCGTGGCCGCTGCCTTTGCGTGCCTGACCGATGCTTCCGCCGAGACCGCCATGACGATCGCCATCCCGGTCGCCGTCCTGGGTCAGCTCCTCGGCATCGTGTTCCGTTCCATCATCGCCGCCCTCACCCATGTGGCAGATAGCGCGATCGATAACGGAAAGTTCAAGACCGCCTACCGTATGCACATCTGCGCCGGCTCCGGTCTGTACGCCGTCATGTACTTCCTGCCGATCTTCCTCGCCGTCTTTGTTGGCACCGACCTGGTTCAGGCCATCGTCAACATGGTTCCCGAGTGGCTGTCCACTGGTCTTAACGTTTCGACCAAGATCATGACCGCCTACGGCTTGGCCCTGCTGCTCACCATGATGATCAAGAAGGGTATGACTCCGTTCCTGTTCATCGGTTTCCTGCTCGCCGCTTACCTCAACCTGTCCGTCATCGCGGTCGCTCTGATCGGTGTGTGCCTGGCTGTCGTCTTCATGGGCTTCAAGTTCAACGGTTCCCATGCAGCCGCCGGTGTCGATTCCGACTACGATCCGCTCGAAGACGACGAAGACTAAGGAGGAACACACTATGGCAACCGCAACCAAGGACGTGTCCCTGAACAAGAAGGTCAGCCAGTTCTTCTGGCGCTCCTGGGCCATCCAGGCCTCTTGGAACTACGAGCGTCAGATGAACATGGGCTTCCTCTACGGCATGGTTCCCACGCTCGATCGCCTCTATCCGGATGAGTCCGACCCCAAGCAGCTCGCTGCTAAGAAAGAGGCTTACCACCGTCACATGGCGTTCTACAACTGCACCCCGCAGACGAGCGCTTTCATCCTGGGCCTCGCCGCCTCCATGGAGGAGGAGTACGCCAAGGATCCCGAGAACTTCGATCCCGATTCGATCAACGCGGTCAAGACCTCCCTCATGGGTCCGCTTTCCGGCATCGGTGACTCCTTCTTCCAGGGCACCATCCGCGTTATCGCCTTTGGCCTGGGCGTTCAGCTGGCTCAGCAGGGCTCCATCATGGGCCCGATCCTGGCCATGCTCATCTCCATCGTCCCCTCTGTGCTGATCACTTGGTTCGCAGCCAAGATGGGCTATCAGGGCGGCCACGAGTACCTGAGCAAGCTTCAGGGCGGCGATCTCATGGAGAAGCTCATGTATGTCTGCGGCATCGTGGGTCTTATGTCCGTGGGCGGCATGATCGCCACGCTGATCGGCGCCACCACCCCGCTGCAGTTCGCTGACGGCACCGTCGTGATTCAGGACATCCTGGATGGCATGATGCCCCAGATGATCTCCCTCGGCCTCACCGGCCTTATGTACTGGCTCATCAAGAAGAACGTCAACACCGGTTGGCTTCTCGTGATCGCCATCGTGGGCGGCATCGCCCTCTCCGCGGCCGGCATCCTGGCCTAGTCGCGACCAAGCGTCTAACCGCTTTCCCCCGGGGGCCTGCCTGGCATCCCATACCCCAGGCACGCTACCGTCCCAAAACGTGACAAAGGGACAGCCCCTATGTCGCATCCTTAACGCGCCGGCGACTCGGTCCAAACCACGGTAACCCTGCGAGTGCCCGGCAATGTGGCGCCGCAAAAATCGAAAGGAATGTGTCAGATGTACGAGATCGACCTTAACCTCCCTAAGCAGATCGTCGCTGACGTCCTGTCCAACCACGAGATCCACAGCGTCGCCTTCGTCGGCTGCGGTGCTTCCATGTCCGACCTTTACCCCGCCAAGTACTTCCTGGCCAACAACACGGACAAGCTGAACGTTCAGATCTTCACCGCTAACGAGTTCAACTACGACACGCCTTCCTGGGTCAACGAGCACACCTTCGTGATCACCTGCTCCCTCGGTGGCTCCACGCCCGAGACCGTCGAGGCCAACAAGACCGCCAAGAAGCACAACTGCCCGGTCGTCTCCCTCACCAACAAGGCTGGCTCCGCTCTGACCGTCGACGCCGACCACGTTATCGTTCACGGCTTCCACGCCAACTACGCTGCCAAGTGCGAGAAGCCCGGCTATGCCATCGCTCTTGCTCTCGAGATCCTTCAGCAGACCGAGGGCTATGACCACTACGAGGACATGATCACCGGCCTCACCAACGTCTTCGAGCTCTGCGAGAACGCCGCTCAGCACTGCAAGAAGCTCGCCAAGAAGTTCGCCGAGGACTTCAAGGACGACAAGATGATCTACTTCATGGCTTCTGGTGCCTCCGAGAAGATGGCTTATTCTAACGCCGCCTTCCTGTTCACCGAGATGCAGTGGATCGACGCCGCCGCCTACAACACCGGCGAGTACTTCCACGGCCCGTTCGAGGTTTCCACCGAGGGTAAGCCCTACGTCTTCCTCATGTCCGATGGTGCCACCCGTCCGATGGACGCCCGCGCCCTCACCTTCCTTGAGCGCATGGGCGCCAAGGTCGCTCTGATCGACTCCAAGGACTACGGCCTGGCCGACGCCGTGCCCGCGAGCGTCGTCACCTACTTCAACCCGCTGCTGCACCTCGCCGTTATGCGCGAGTACGGCAACCAGATCGCCGAGGCCCGTCAGCACCCGCTGACCATGCGTCGCTACATGTGGAAGCTTTCCTACTAATCACAAGTAAGTAGACCTTACGGGTTGATTGAGAGGGGATGGGGTTTGCGCCCCGTCCCCTTTTTTGTTCTTGAGAGGAGATGCGTATGATCAAGGCAGTGCTGTTTGATATGGACGGCGTGCTGGTCGATACCGAGTGGTTCTACAACCGTCGTCGCGTGGCGTTTATGGAGGAGAAGGGGTTCCACTTTGACGAGATCCCCGATCTTTCGGGGTCTAACGAGCCTGCCATTTGGGAGGCGCTGGTGCCCGACGATGTTGAGCTGCGCGAGCGTCTGCGCGTGGAGTACAAGCAGGTCTATAGCCCGGTCCACCCCGTTCCGTATGCCGAGCTGCTCAACGAGCAGACGGAGCCGGTGATGCGCGAGCTGCACGAGCGCGGTGTGAAGTGTGCCATCGCGAGCTCGTCCTATCGCGAGCTGATCGACGAGCTGGTGGAGATTGCCGGTATCGCCGACGTGCTGGATTACACCATCAGCGGTCACGAGTGCAGCGCGTTTAAGCCCGACCCCGTGAGCTACCTGCGTGCCATGGAGGCGCTGGGAGTGGAGCCTGCCGAGTGCCTGGTTATCGAGGATTCGCCTTTAGGCATCGAGGCCGGCAAACGCTCCGGCGCCCGCGTCCTGGCGCTGCGTCCGCACGAGGGCGTCAACCTCGATCAATCGCGAGCCGATGCCGTTATCGATAATTTGACCAACATTTTGGCCGCTTTGTAGTGTCAATCCGCCGCGAGAAGCACGGGTTCAAACGTTTTTTGCGGTGGACTGGCTCAATTTGGTTTCGATTTTGATCCCTATGGCTTCGATTCGGACTAAGTGAGTAGACTTTTTGGCGTTGGCCGAGCACAATGCATATCTTCCTTTGTAAAACCGCAGGTCACAGAGTTGGCGGTTTTGGGTGTGCTCGGCAGATCGTAAAAAGTCTACTCACTTGTAATTTGGGCCTTTGGTCGTGGGGGTTGTTGGTCCCACTTTGGTTGTCGAGGGAGGGCGAATTGAAGCGCCCTCGCACGCTCCATGCTACAATCGCGGGCATGCCCCACAACTATATCTGCCTTCGAAAGGAGCCTCCGTGGCGAACGCCATCGATCAGCTCACGGACCGCGTGCTCGTGCTCGGCCGCCTCATCATCGTCCGCCGTGCCATTACCGCCGTGGCGGTCACAATTTCCGCCGTTCTCCAGACATTCCTGATCCAGGCGTTCATTCAGCCCGCCGACTTGCTTCCGAGCGGCCTCACCGGCGTTGCGGTTCTGCTCGATCGCGTTACCTCGCTGGGCGGCGTTCACATCGACATCTCGCTCGGTATGCTCGCGCTCAACATCCCCGTGGCGCTCCTATGCTGGAGCAGCATCAGCAAGCGCTTCGTCATCTTCTCGATGATGCAGGTCGTGCTCTCGTCGCTGTTCCTCAACGTCTTTCACTTCGCTCCATTTTTGGGCGACAAGATCATGCTCATCATTTTTGGCGGCGTGGTCTCGGGTCTGGGCGCTGCCATCGCACTTAAATCCGGCGCATCCACCGGCGGCACCGACTTTATCGCGCTGTGGGTTTCCAACCACACGGGCAAGACCATCTGGGGCGTCATCTTTGGTTTCACCTGCTTTATCCTGGCGATCTTTGGCTTTATGTTTGGCTGGGACAAGGCGGCGTATTCCATCGTGTTCCAGTTTATTTCGACCAAAACCATCGACAGTTTCTATCGTCGCTACGATCGCGTGACGCTGCAGATCACGACGCGTAAGGCAGACGAGGTCATGACTGCCTACGTAAACCATTTTCAGCACGGCATTAGCTGCGCCGAGGTCGTCGGCGGATATAGCCGCGAAAAGATGTGTCTGCTGCACACCGTTGTCTCGACCTACGAGAGCCAGGACATTATCAAGCTGGTGTGCGACGTTGATCCCGGCGCCGTGATCAACGTGTTCCATACGCTCAACTTTGTGGGCGGCTGGTGGGGCGGTCATGTCGACGAGCCCATGCCCACGGCTGTTCCCGATCCTGACAAGCCCGCACGCATGGCCAGCAGGCAGGCGCGCCTCAGCGAGCAAGACAGCCTGCTGCAGGACGACGGCAAGTAAGGATTTGCTGTATGTGGTGTATCGTTTTATCCAACTGAGGTAACATAAAACTAGACGTTATATACGTATTAGTTATTTCGATATTTTGATAAGAGTGATCAGATATGCCTGCGTCCAAAAATACACCGCTTTACCAGCAGATTTACGACGAAATCAAGGATGCGATCGAGAAAGGTGTTTATGCACCCAAGGAGCGTATTCCGTCCGAGCTAGAGCTTGCCGAGCAGTACGAGGTGAGCCGCATTACGGTGCGCCGAGCCGTCGAGGAGCTGTGCTCCGATGGCTACCTGGTTAAGCAGCAGGGCCGTGGCACTTTTGTCTCCACACCGCACATCAACCGCCAGTTCCACGCTTCGACGTTGCAGACGTTTACCGCGCTGTGTGCCGACAATGGCATGAAGGCGGGTGCGCATGTGGTCGATCGCCAGATTGTGCCGGCGCGCCAAAACGAGATGGAGTTCTTTGGCCTGCAGAAGGACGCGCTGCTGCTGCACATCAAGCGCGTGCGTACAGCCGACGGCGAGCCCATCTTTGAGGAGAACATCTTTGTGCCGTTTGACGCCTACCGTGAGCTGTTGACGGCCGATCTTGAGGACAAGTCGATTTTTGCCGAGGTCGAGCGTGTTGGCGGAACGCCGATCGTCTCGGTTGGCTACCGTACGGTCGAGGCCGTTCGAGCTAACGCCGAGCAGGCGGCCGAGCTGGGCATTGCTCCGCACGATCCGCTGCTCAACCTGCGTGCCGGCTTTACCGGTCCCGATGACGAGCCGGTTTTGATGGGTAAGCAGTACTACGTGGGATCGCGCTACGTTATGGTGATGTAGGGTTGGTTCCGCCGTTCTAACGAACGGCGGACCGGCCGACGCTGCAAGCCCGCCAGAGCGGCAATCTGCCTTTCAACTTCGGCGGCATGACCAGAAGGTCAATGCCGCCTTGTTTCAAGGCACCTTGCTCGCTCTGGCGGGCTTTCGCTGTCGTTGCCAAAACATCGGCGTTGCCGGGCCGGCACTTGGGGACGTTCCTTTTAATATGAGCAGGACATTGCCAAGAGGCAAAATCGGGCCTGGCCCCAACGATATGGGGCCAGGCCCTCTCCCTATATCAGCCCGTCCGCGGCGACCTCGGCGTGTCTTACCGACGCTCGTCTTTGCAGTTTAATATCCGCCCGCGGCGATCTCTCGCTGGGCAATCCGTTGCTACGGCTGAGGCTTCTACGTCGAACCGACAGTCTGTGCACGCGTGTGGCGCCCTGGGCGCTCGCAGAAAAGGGACCTGAGGTTCGCCTCAACGGCTTCGGATCGAACCGCTTCCGGGGTGACTGGCTTATGTGCGGGGGACCGCCCCCCCTACGCCTCCTCGGCCATGAGGCCGACCGCCCATACCCAGCAGGCGAGCTCGCGCGCCGTGGCCACGTTCGCCTTGTTGCCGTGGACCCCGCGCGCGAGCAGCGCCTCCCGCCTCTCGACCAGCCTCCGCACGCCCTTGGCGGCATGCCTCCGGGCGCCCCGGTCCGGGGCCTGGCCCTTGGCGAGGTCCTTCGGCCGCCCCGAGCACGTCAGGTAGTGCCACTGGATTGGCTACACTGATGTGGACAGTTCCGGGAGGGGCGCGAGAGACGGGAGGGCCGTATATGAGGGACCCCAGGC
>CAJMSL010000031.1 GCA_905216045.1 uncultured bacterium | reverse complement strand
TTTCCCGCCCGGTGTTTTGTAGCCTGCGGTGTAGATGTCGTAGCCCGTGGGCGTCGGCCGTGTTCCGCCATCGTCGTCGGAACTGCACGACGGGGCGAGGAGCGTCGCCGCGAGAAGCAGCGGCAAAATGCTGTGTGATAGGAATTTCATGGTATTTGTCGTTTTTTCGCGGCACGAATTGCCGCGGGTTGTCATGTCCTGCCCCCGGACGGGCGGTGGCCGCCGCGGGGATCCGCATCCGCCATGCGGGGCAAAGTCCGTGCCGCTCTTCCCTGCTGTCTGCGAAGCCGCTATCGTGCTGATGGAAAACCGGTTGTTGATTTTCGTATAGCCGATGTTTATTGTTTTGTGAATTGTATAAGCAAAAAGAATCGCAAGCCGGCTAAAATGCTGGAAAAAGGCGAAAAAAGATGTGCATATATATTGTATTTCCGAAAAATTGCGTACCTTTGCAGTCCATTTTGGACAATGGAGATAGATTTTTTAACAATTAAAGGACAGTTTAAGAAATGCCAACTATTCAACAGTTAGTGAGAAACGGTCGAGTGAGCATGGAGGACAAGAGCAAGTCCCCGGCACTCGCAGCGTGTCCCCAGCGCCGAGGCGTATGTACCCGTGTGTACACTACGACCCCGAAGAAGCCTAACTCGGCTATGCGTAAGGTTGCGCGTGTAAGATTGACCAACGGCAAGGAGGTCAACGCCTACATCCCCGGTGAAGGCCACAACCTGCAGGAGCACTCCATCGTGCTCGTCCGCGGCGGTCGTGTCCGTGACCTCCCTGGTGTCCGTTATCATGTCATCCGTGGCGCCTACGACGCTGCTCCGGTCCAGAACCGTATGCAGGCCCGTTCCAAGTACGGTGCTAAGCGCCCCAAGGCTAAATAAGCCAGATAACGTTTTGATACTTTCGCCGTGTGCCGCCTAAGCGCCGCACGGTAGACACTTAAGGAGATTTCACATGCCGCGTCGTGCAGCAGCTAATCGTCGTGAGGTTCAGCCTGACGCCGTTTACAACAACCGCCTGGTGACTCAGCTCATCAACAAGGTCCTTCTTGACGGCAAGAAGGCCACCGCTGAGCGCATCGTTTACACCGCTTTCGAGATCGTTGCCGAGAAGTCCGAGGGTGGCGACGCTCTCGCTACCTTCAAGAAGGCTATGGACAACGTCAAGCCCACGCTCGAGGTTAAGCCCAAGCGTGTCGGTGGCGCTACCTATCAGGTCCCGATGGAGGTCAACTCCCGTCGTTCCACCGCTCTGGGCATCCGCTGGATCGTCAACTTCTCCCGCGCTCGCAAGGAGAAGACCATGGCCGAGCGTCTCGCCAACGAGATCCTCGACGCTTCCAACGGCCTGGGCGCTTCCGTCAAGAAGCGTGAGGACGTCTTCAAGATGGCCGAGGCCAACCGCGCGTTCTCTCACTATCGTTGGTAAGTTAAGGTAAGGAACTAACATGGCTAAGCCTAAGTACAAGCTTTCCGATACCCGTAACATCGGCATCATGGCCCACATCGATGCCGGTAAGACCACCACGACCGAGCGTATTCTTTACTACACCGGTAAGACCCACAAGATCGGTGAGGTCCATGAGGGCGCTGCCACCATGGACTGGATGGTTCAGGAGCAGGAGCGCGGCGTAACCATTACCTCCGCTGCTACCACGTGCTTCTGGAACAAGGACGGTAAGGACTACCGCATCCAGATCATCGACACCCCGGGCCACGTTGACTTCACCGCCGAGGTCGAGCGCTGCCTGCGCGTCCTCGATGGCGCTGTCGCCGTCTTCGACGCCGTTGCCGGCGTTCAGCCCCAGTCTGAGACCGTTTGGCGTCAGGCTTCTACCTTCAACGTCCCCCGCATCGCCTTTATCAACAAGTATGACCGCGTGGGCGCTGACTTCTTCAACGCTATCGAGACCATGAAGGATCGTCTCGCCGCTAACGCCGTGGCCGCTCAGGTCCCGATGGGCGCCGAGGACAACTTCTGGGGCGTCATCGACCTGGTCACCATGACTGCATGGGACTTCAAGGCCGACGAGAAGGGTATGACCTACCCCGAGCCGATGGACGAGATCCCGGCTGAGTTTGCCGACATCGCTGCCACCAAGCGCGAGGAGCTCCTTGACGCTGCTGCCAGCTTTGACGACGAGCTCATGGAGAAAATCCTCATGGAGGAGGACTTCACCGTCGAGGAGCTCAAGGCTGCTCTGCGTAAGGGCGTTCTGGCCAACGAGCTCAACCTCGTCTTCGTGGGCTCCGCCTACAAGAACAAGGGCGTCCAGGAGCTGCTCGACGCTGTCGTCGACTACCTGCCCAGCCCGCTCGACGTCGAGGCCGTCACCGGTACCGATCCGGACACCGGCGAGGAGATCCAGCGTCATCCTTCCTTCGACGAGCCCTTCTCCGGCCTGGTCTTCAAGATCATGACTGACCCGTTCGTCGGTAAGCTCACCTACGTCCGCGTTTACTCCGGCCGCGCCGAGTCCGGCTCCTACGTTGTCAACGCTTCCAACGGTCAGCGCGAGCGCCTCGGCCGCATCCTCGAGATGAACGCCGCCGAGCGTATCGACCGTGACGACGCCGCTGCCGGCGACATCGTCGCTTGCGTCGGCTTCAAGAACTCCACCACCGGTGACACCCTGTGCGCCGAGGGCAAGGAGATCGTCCTCGAGAAGATCGAGTTCGCTAAGCCCGTTATCGACGTTGCTATCGAGCCCAAGACCAAGGCCGAGCAGGACAAGATGTCCCTGGCTCTGACCAAGCTCGCCGAGGAGGACCCGACCTTCCAGGTGTCCACCAATCACGAGACCGGCCAGACCATCATCGCCGGCATGGGCGAGCTGCACCTCGAGATCATCGTCGACCGTCTGCTCCGCGAGTTCAAGGTTGACGCTAACGTTGGTAAGCCCCAGGTTGCCTACCGCGAGACCGCTGGTCACGACGTCGAGAAGGCTGAGGGCAAGTTCGTCCGTCAGTCCGGCGGTCGCGGTCAGTACGGCCACGCTGTCATCAAGCTCGAGAAGATGGAGGAGGGCTTCGGCTACGAGTTCGTCAACGCTATCGTCGGCGGCGTCGTGCCCAAGGAGTACATCCCGTCCATCGACAAGGGCATCCAGGAGGCCCTGAACACCGGTGTTATCGCCGGCTTCCCGGTCCTCGACGTTAAGGTCACCCTGTTCGACGGTTCTTACCACGAGGTCGACTCCTCCGAGGCCGCCTTCAAGATCGCCGGTTCCATGGCTATCAAGGACGCCCTCAAGAAGTCCGATCCGCAGCTGCTCGAACCGATCATGGCTGTCGAGGTCGAGACCCCCGAGCAGTACATGGGCGACGTTATGGGCAACCTCTCCGGTCGCCGCGGCAAGATCGAGGGCATGGAGGATCGCAAGAACAGCAAGCTCATCCGTGCCAAGGTGCCGCTGGGCGAGATGTTCGGTTACGCTACCGACCTTCGCTCCCAGACCCAGGGCCGTGCATCCTACACGATGCAGTTCGACTCTTACGAGCCCGCGCCCAAGTCCATCGTGGACGAGGTCATGAGCAAGAACGCCTAAGTTCGAGCTCCCTGTTACGTAATCCGCGAGAACATCTCTCGCACTCTTTGGAGGTTTAAGTTGGCTACCCAGAAGATCCGCATTCGCCTCAAGGGCTATGATCACGAGGTCGTCGATCAGTCCGCGAAGCTCATCGTCGAGACCGCTCAGAAGACCGGCGCTCGCGTTTCCGGTCCTGTCCCCCTGCCCACCGAGCGCAACCTGTACACGGTTATCCGCTCGCCGCACGTGAACAAGGACTCCCGTGAGCAGTTCGAGATGCGCACCCACAAGCGCCTCATCGACATCCTCGACCCCACCTCGGGCACCGTTGATTCGCTCATGCGTCTCGACCTCCCCGCTGGCGTCGACATCGACATCAAGCTCTAAGCGATATCGCTCATAGCTTACAGAGCCCCGCTGCCATTACGGTAGCGGGGCTCTTTTGTTTTGAATGGTGACCTTGGGGACCCGGGCAATGCAGCCGAATGGGTGGCTGTGACGCCTTATTTGCCCACGGGACGCAGTGATGCCTCCTCAAAATGGAAGGATCGCAAGTCGTCTTCTGTCTCGATGCACGCGCGACCAAAGTCATCGACCGTTTGAAAGACGCCGCGTGCCAGCTCGTCACCGGCAGGGGAACGGGCGATAACGTGCTCCCCAATCCAATTGAGATGACCGATGTATTCGCCGTGGACGGGCGCGAGCGGTCCGGCGTCTTCTTCCATGGCGTTGAGACGCTCTGCCCATGTGTATACAGCGTTCACGACCGCGTGATAGACCTCCTTGAGTAGCACATCGACGGCGGGAACATTCTCGTTGAGGTCCGAGAGACCGATTGCCGGCAGGCCGCCATCGGGAACCTCCGAAGGCACATAGTTCACATTGACGCCAATGCCGCAGACGGCGAAAGGTTTGCCTTCGTTATCGCGTGCGGCCTCGACCAGAATGCCGCCGAGCTTGCGTCCTCGCGCGACTAGATCGTTGGGCCATTTGAGGCCAATCTCGTTTGCAAGACCCTGATTTTCGAGCCCCTCGAGCACCGCTAGGCCGTTGACGGCTGCAAGACCAGAGTACTTTGCAGGATTAACGCATGGACGCAGGACAATCGAAAGCAATAGGTTGCCGGCGGATGAATCCCACTTGTGGCCGCGCCGGCCACGTCCTGCTGTCTGAGCCCGGGCGGCAAGTCCTGTGCCGTGCGGAGCTCCTTGTTTTCCTGCTTCGAGCAGGTCATCGTTGGTCGATCCGGTTACGTCGACTATCGTTAATTGGGCATCCATAGCGGCTGCTACCTCCTTAATGAATAAGTGAATAACGCAATGGTGTCGAGAGACAGACACAATGTGAAGCCTTTGTCGCATTTGGACAATTTAATGTTAACACGTCAACAATGACTGAAATGCGCTATCCTCTCTTGGTCGATGTAAACACGTCAACAACTCAAAGGAGGTTAGTGATGGGTTTCACGATACTGGGAACGGGCTCGGCACTTCCCGAGCGCAGCGTTTCCAACGACGAGCTGTCCGAGTTCCTTGACACCTCGGATGAGTGGATTTTTACCCGCACGGGGATCAAGAGCCGCCATGTGTGCACCACCGAGTCACTCGACGACCTTGCCGTGGCAGCGAGCGAGCAAGCGCTCCAGACGTCCGGAATCGATGCGAGCCAGTTGAATCTTATCGTCTGTTCGACGACGACGGGCGATCATCTCGTTCCTGCCGAAGCGTGCGCCGTTGCCGAGCGCCTGGGTGCCACATGTCCTGCCTTCGACGTTTCGGCGGCTTGTGCCGGCTTCGTATTTGCGCTCGATGTCGCCGAGGGCTATATCGCCCGCGGCCGTGCCGAGCGCGTGCTTGTCGTTGCTGCCGAGCAGATGACGCGCGCGCTCGACTGGACCGACCGTGCCACCTGCGTGCTTTTTGGCGATGGCGCGGGTGCCGCAGTGATTGAGGCTGGGGGAGAGAATCCCCTTGCCGTTGAGCTTTCGACCGCACCCGATGTCGAGACGTTGCGCGTTCCTGGTCTAGTCGGCACCTCGCCGTTTAAGGCCTCCGCAGATAGCGAGAGCGTGCTGTCTATGAATGGCCGCCGCGTGTTCAAGTTCGGCGTCAACGCCATCTGCGACACGGTCCATAAGCTTGCGATCGATGCGGGCATTTCGGTCGAAGACATCGATCATTTTGTATTCCATCAGGCTAACGAACGAATCTTGAGCCAGGCGGTCAAGCGCCTGGGCGTGCCGGACGAGCGCGTGGTTCGCACGCTGCGCGAGACCGGCAACATTTCGAGCGCCTGCATTCCCTTCGCGCTTGACCGGCTAGCACGCACCGACGCACTGAATGCGGGCGACACCATCGCCCTCGTTGGATTTGGCGCCGGTCTGGATATAGGTGGCTATCTGCTTCGTTGGAAGTAGTCGCACATAGGAAATAAAAACGCCCCTAGGGCACAACCAAAGGAGAACTACCATGGCAGATCAGAAGACCTTCGAGCGCGTTTGCGACGTTATCCGCGAGACCGCCGGTCTTGACGATGTCGAGATGAAGCCCGAGTCCACGCTCGAGGAGATTGGTCTCGACAGCCTGGGCACCGTCGAGATCCTCGTCGCCGTCGAGGACGAGTTTGGCATCCAGCTCGATACCGAGGAGAACCCCAAGACGGTCGGCGAGTTCGCCGATACGGTCGAGGCGGCATTGGAGAAGTAGAGATGCTCATGACTCCTCTCTGCGATCTGCTCGGCATCGAAAAGCCCGTGTTCCAGGGCGGCATGGCCTGGATTGCCGATGCGTCGCTGGCATCGGCCGTATCCGAGGCGGGCGGCCTAGGCATCATCGCGGCTATGAATGCCGACGCCAACTGGCTTCGCGACCAGATTCATGAGCTGCGCGCCAAGACGGATAAGCCCTTTGGCGTCAACGTCATGCTCATGAGCCCGTTTGCCGACGAGGTTGCACAGGTCGTGATCGATGAGCAGGTGCCCGTTGTGGTGACTGGTGCCGGTAATCCCACCAAGTACATGAAAGCTTGGAACGATGCGGGCATCAAGGTCGTCCCGGTCGTTGCCTCGGTGGCGCTGGCGCGCCTTGTGGCGCGTCGTGGAGCCACAGCGGTTGTTGCCGAAGGCACCGAATCGGGCGGCCATATTGGCGAGACCTCGACGATGGCACTGGTGCCGCAGGTCGTCGATGTGGTCGACATTCCCGTCGTGGCCGCCGGCGGTATTGCCGACGGCCGCGGCGTGGCGGCCGCCTTTATGCTGGGCGCCGCCGGCGTCCAGGTGGGTACGCGCTTTCTGGTCGCAGACGAGTGCACCGTATCGGAGCAGTACAAGGAGATGGTCCTGAAGGCCAACGACACCTCGACGCGTGCGACCGGCCGCTCGACGGGACATCCGGTGCGTGCCCTCAAGAGCCCCTTCACCAACGCGTATGCCAAGAGCGAGGCGGCGGGCGCAAGCTCCGAGGAGCTCGGGGCCATGGGCACGGGCGCCCTTCGCAAGGCCGCCAAGGACGGCAATTACGAAGAGGGTTCGTTTTTGTGTGGACAGATTGCCGGCATGGTCAACGAGTGCCAGAGCGCACGTGAAATCGTTGACGACTTGGTCGATGGCGCCGAGCGCGTCCTGAAGGGTGCGTGCGCATGGGTAGCATAGCGTTTCTGTTTGCCGGCCAGGGTGCCCAACACCCCGCGATGGGCGTCGACCTGATCGAGGCATCGCCGGCGGCCGCCGAGGTGTTCGCCATTGCCGACGAGGTGCGCCCGGGGACCAGCGAGCAGTGCCGGAGCGCCTCCAAGGAGGAGCTCTCGCAGACCGAGAACACGCAGCCGTGCGTGTTCGTTCACGACCTGGCAGCGGCTACCGCCCTGCGTGAGCGCGACGTGGTGCCTGCCGCCTGTGCGGGATTCTCGCTGGGCGAGGTCGCCGCGCTCACCTTTGCGGGGGCATTCGATACGCGAGCGGGCTTTGAGCTCGTGTGCGAGCGCGCGGCGCTGATTGCCGCGGCTGCCGAGCGCCATCCGGGCGGCATGCGCGCCGTCATCAAGCTCGATGCGGTGCAAGTCGAGGGCCTGGCAAAACAGGCCGGCGAGGACTGCTGGCCGGTCAACTACAACAGTCCGCAGCAGACGGTTGTGGCCGGAGCGTCCGAGGCGCTGCAGGAGCTCGACGTCCTAGTAAAAGAGGCTGGCGGCCGCGCTATGAAAGTCGCGGTGTCAGGTGCATTCCATAGCCCCTATATGGCAGAGGCGACTGAGGGGCTGGCGACGTATATCCAAGCCGGCCACGCGCCGTCTCCGCTGCTGATTCCGGTCATGGCAAACATGACGGCGGCGCCCTATCCGGCGGACCCGCGAGCGGCATCGGATGTCTTGGCCAACCAGGTGAGTCATGCCGTTCGCTGGGTCGACACGCTGCACGCTCTGCAGGATCAGGGCATCGATACGTTTATTGAGGTCGGACCTGGCAAAACGCTGTCGGGCCTGGTCAAGCGTACGCTGAGCGACGTTCGCGTGTATTCGTGCGAAACGGCCGAGCAGGTCGCAGCTATTGCCGACGAGCTCGCATAGTCCATAGGGCTGTAACCCGAAAGGAATGACATGGGCAACTTGAACAACGGCACGCTCGAGCGCAACGACTCACGTCGCGTGGCACTGGTCACGGGCGGCTCGCGTGGTATCGGCCGCGCCTGCGCTGTCGGTCTGGCGGAGGACGGCTTTAATATCGCCGTCGTCTATGCCGGCAGCGTCGATGCGGCGCGCGAGACGTGCGAGGCCTGCGAGGCGGCTGGCGCCGCGGCACGCGCGTATCAATGCGATGTGGCCGACCCCGCTGCCGTCAACGCGTGCGTGGAAGCGGTCCTCAACGACTTTGGCTCCATTTGGGCGCTCGTCAACAACGCTGGCATCACCCACGATGGCCTGCTCATGCGCATGGGCGATGACGCCTTCGATCGCGTACTCGATGTCAATCTCAAGGGAACGTTTAACACGACGCGCGCGCTCACCAAGACCTTTATGCGCCAGCGCGGCGGCTGCGTCGTCAACATGAGCTCGGTCGTGGGCCTGATGGGCAATGCCGGGCAAGCCAACTACGCTGCCTCCAAGGCGGGCGTGATCGGCCTGACCAAGGCGGTGGCGCGCGAGCTTGCGCCCCGCGGCGTACGAGTGAACGCGGTTGCCCCCGGGTTTGTCGAGACGGATATGACGGCAAAGCTCTCGGAGAAGGTTCGTGCGGCAACCGAGGAGCAGATTCCCCTTAAGCGCATGGCGCGCCCCGAGGAGGTGGCCGGCGTAGTGCGCTTTCTGGCGAGCGATGCGGCTGCCTACATTACGGGTGAGGTCGTGCGCGTCGACGGCGGAATGGCGATGTAGAAACCAGGGCCGAAGAACGGCTTGGATGAGGAGACCATGATGGAACAGAGAGTTGCAATTACCGGCATAGGTGTCATATCGCCGCTCGGCAACACCGCGCTTGCCACCTGGGCGGCAATGTGTGCTGGCACGTGCGGCATCGGCCCGATCACGCACTTCGATACCGATGCGTTTACCGTCAAGGTGGCGGCCGAGGTCAAGGGCTTTGACGGCAACGAGTACTTTGGCAAGCGTGACGCCAAGCATCTCGACCCCTGCGTTCAGTTTGCGATGGCGGCTTCGGACGAGGCCATGCACGATGCGGGCTTTGATGTCGAAGGCGCCATCGATCGAGAGCGCCTGGGCGTCTACGTGGGCTCGGGTGTGGGCGGCATGCAGACACTCGTCGACAACGTCCACACGATCGCCGATCGGGGGCCTCGTCGCGCATCGCCCTACATGATCGCGATGATGATTCCCAACATGGCTTCGGGCAACATCGCGATTCGCCATAAGGCAAAGGGCCCGACCCTGCCCGTCGTGACCGCGTGCGCAACCTCGGCCCATGCGGTGGGCGAGGCGTTCCGCGCCATCAAGCACGGCTATGCCGATGCGATTCTCGCTGGCGGTGCCGAGGCTGCCATTATCCCCGATGCAGTTGCGGGCTTTACGTCCTGCCGCGCATTGACCACCAACCCTGATCCCGCGACGGCTTGCCGCCCGTTCGATGCAGACCGCGATGGCTTTGTGATGGGCGAGGGCGCCTGCGTGCTGGTACTCGAGAGCATGGAACATGCGCAGGCGCGCGGTGCGCACATTTATGCCGAGGTCGTGGGCTACGGCAACACCGATGATGCCTATCACATCACGAGCCCTGATCCCGAGGCTGCCGGCATTGCCCGCGCGATATCGCTGGCGGTGACCGAGGGCGACGTCAAGCCTTCCGAGGGTCTCTACATCAATGCCCACGGCACCTCGACCAAGCTCAACGATTCGTCCGAGACGGCGGGCATTAAGCGTGCGCTCGGCGAGGACGCGGCACGCGCCGCGCACGTCTCGTCGACTAAGTCGATGACCGGCCACATGATCGGTGCCACGGGCGCCATCGAGGTCATGGCCTGCGCCATGGCGCTCGAGCAGGGCGTGGTGCCGCCGACCATTAACTACCACACGCCCGATCCCGCCTGCGATCTTGACTACACGCCCAATCGCGCGGTTCGCGCCGACCTTACCTGGGCGCTTTCGACCAACCTGGGCTTTGGCGGACACAACGCCGCCATCGCGCTGCGTAGATATACGAGGAGCTAGAGCATGGATTCCAAAAGACTTGCCGAGATAGCCGATGTTATGGAGGACCGCGGCCTCACGCGCGTACGCGTTGAGGAGCCCGATGGCACCGCGGTCGAACTCGCGCGCGCGAGCGCCGCGCAGCCTGTCGCCGTGCCCATGCCTATGCCGGGTGCCGTGACTGCTCCGGCGGTGGCTCCTGTCGCCATGCCTGCCGCCACACCGGAGCCCGCCGCGCAGGCACCTGCCGCCGCACCGGAGCCCAAGGGCACCGAGGTGACCGCTCCCATGGTCGGCGTTTTCTATGCTGCCCCGGCGCCGGGCGACGAGCCGTTTGTGCACGTGGGCTCCAAGGTCAAGGCCGGCGAGACCCTCTGCATCATCGAGGCCATGAAGGTTCTCAACGAGGTGACGGCCGAGGCAGACGGCGAGGTGCTCGAGATCTGCGTGGCCGACGGCGACCTCGTGGAGTTTGGCAGCTGTCTCATGAGGATCGGATAGGTGATATCCATGAACAAAGAAGAGCTCAAGAAGCTGTTACCGCATCGCGAGCCGATGCTCTTGCTCGACGAGGCCGAGCTGGTGGGCGACGAGGCCCACGGCAAGATCAAGATTACGGGCGACGAGTACTTTTTGCAGGGGCATTTTCCGGGAAACCCGGTCGTCCCCGGCGTGATTCAGTGCGAGATGCTCGCCCAGAACTGCTGCGTACTGCTGATGGGCGATGAGGGGGCGCGCGGCGCGACGCCGTTCTACACGAGTCTGGACAAGGTGCGCTTTAAGCGTCCGGTGCGTCCGGGCGACACGGTGGAGCTGGTGTGCTCCATCACGCGTGCGCGCGGGCCGTTCCGCTTTGCGACGGGCACCGCGAGCGTCAACGGTGAGGTTTGCTGCCGCGCCGATATGTCTTTTGCACTCATGCACGAAAGTTAAGGAAGGCTTCATGTTCGACAAAGTGCTCATCGCCAACCGCGGCGAAGTCGCGGTCCGTGTTATCCGCGCGTGCCGCGATATGGGCATCAAGACCGTCGCCGTTTATTCCACGGCCGATGCGGACGCGCTACACGTGCAGCTTGCCGACGAGGCGTATTGCATCGGCGGCCCGCGTCTTGCCGAGAGTTACCTCAACGACGATGCCGTGCTCACCTGTGCCGTAAAGTCGGGAGCTAAGGCAATTCATCCCGGCTATGGCTTTTTTTCCGAGAAGGCGAGCTTCGTGCGCGACTGCGACAAGTATGGCCTGACGTTTGTCGGTCCTTCGGCCAAGGTGATCGACAGCATGGGCGACAAGGACGCCGCACGTCGAACGGCTGCCGCGGCGGGCGTGCCCATCGTACCGGGCTGCGATTTGCTCAAAAGCCCCGAGGAGGCGACCGCCGAGGCCGAGCGCATTGGCTGCCCCGTGCTTATTAAGGCGCGTGCAGGTGGCGGCGGTCGCGGCATTCGCAAGGTCGAGCGCGTGGAAGATGCGGCAAAGGCGTTCATCGAGGCGCGTGCCGAGGGCGAGGCCGTTTTTGGCGACGGCGAGTGCTACATGGAGAAGTTCGTCGCGCCGGCGCATCACGTTGAGGTGCAGATTATGGCCGATAAGCAGGGCCATGTGTTTTCGCTCGGCGAGCGCGAGTGCTCGGTGCAGCGGCGCAACCAAAAGCTAATCGAGGAGAGCCCCGCGCCGTGCCTCGACGGACACGACGACATTCGTGCTCGCATGCACAAGGCAGCGCGTGACCTGGCTCGTGCCGTCGGCTACGAAGGAGCCGGTACCATCGAGTTCCTGTATTCGGACGACGGCAATTTCTACTTTATGGAAATGAACACGCGCTTACAGGTGGAGCATCCGGTTACGGAGTTTGTGACCGATACCGACTTGGTCAAGTGGCAGCTGCGCGTGGCGGCCGGCCAGCCTCTGCCCTTTGAGCAGGAGGACATGCCGGTCCGCAACCATGCTATGGAGTGCCGCATCAATGCCGAAACGCCGGACTTTCTGCCGTCATGCGGAACGGTCACCGCGTTGCGTGTGCCGGGTGGTCCGCGCGTGCGCTGGGATTCCGCCATGTTTGCCGGTGCGAAAGTTCCGCCGTACTACGACTCCATGCTCGGCAAGCTCATCGTGTGTGCGCCCACGCGTGACGGCGCCATTCGCAAGATGCGCTCGGCCCTGGGCGAGCTCGTGATTGAGGGCGTGAGCGAAAACAGCGAGCTTCAGCTCGACGTGCTGGCAAACGACGAGTTCTTGTCGGGCATGTATCACACCGATCTGATGGGGCATCTCTATGCTGATGAATAGAAAAGCGAAGACGGTCAACGTCCTCGAGGGACCGATGACCGAGTCGTGCGCCGAGTTTCCCGCGCGCCACGTGTTTATCAAGTGCCCGGAGTGCCGCCGCGTGATCGATGAGGCGCGCCTGCACGACAACCTCGAGGTCTGCCCTCGTTGCGGCAAACACTTTCGCGTGAGCGGGCGCGACCGCATGCGCATGACGATTGACGAGGGCACGTTTGAGGAATGGGATGCCAGTCTGGCGCCGGAGGACTTCCTTTCGTTTCCCGGCTATGCCGACAAGCTCAAGAGCGTGAGCGAACGTTCGGGCGAGCGCGATGCCGTTGTGTGCGGCAAGGGCAAAATCTGCGGTTGCGATACGGCGCTCTTCTTTATGGACGCCAACTTTATGATGGGCTCGATGGGTTCCGTGGTGGGCGAGAAGATCTGCCGCACATTTGAGCGTGCGACCGAGCTGGGACTGCCGGTCGTTGGCTTTACCGTATCGGGTGGCGCCCGCATGCAGGAGGGCGTGACCTCGCTCATGCAGATGGCCAAAATCTCTGCGGCGGTTAGGCGCCATAGCGAGGCGGGCGGCCTGTATATCACGGTGCTCACTGACCCCACGACCGGAGGCGTAACCGCGAGCTTTGCCATGGAGGGCGATATTATCCTGGCCGAGCCCGATGCCCTGACGGCATTTGCCGGCCCGCGCGTGATCGAGCAGAACATGCACAAGCGCCTGCCCAAGGGATTCCAGCGCTCCGAGTTTTTGCTGGAGCACGGCTTTTGCGATGCCGTTGTTCCGCGTGGCGAGAGTGCGCTCACGGTAGGCGAGCTGCTGGCGCTGCACGAAGGGCGCGCGCCCGGCCTGGGGGCACCGCATGAGATCGTGCATACGGGTCGCCGCGGCAAAAAGCTGGGACACTTGTTCAAGCGCTCGGCCGCACCAAAAACCGCGCTCGAGATTGTCAGGCAGACCCGCTCGGCAGATCGCGCCACGGCAGGCGAGATGATCTCGCTGGGCCGGGTTGGATTTGGGGAGCTGCACGGCGACCGCTACTTTGGCGACGACGCTGCTGTGGTGGCTGGCATTGGCTGGAAAGACGGACGCCCCGTAACGGTCATCGCCATCGAGCGCGGCACCACGACCAAAGAGCGCATGCGTCGCAACTTTGGTATGGCACATCCCGAGGGCTACCGCAAAGCGCGTCGCCTGATGCGCCAGGCCGAAAAGTTTGGTCGACCGGTTCTGTGCCTGGTCGATACTTCGGGCGCGTTTTGCGGCATCGGTGCCGAGGAACGCGGCCAGGGTGAGGCGATTGCCCAGAACCTCATGGAGATGAGCGGCTTTAAGACGCCGATTGTCTCGGTGGTGACAGGCGAGGGAGGCTCTGGTGGCGCGCTGGCGCTGTCCGTGGCCGACCGCATCCTGATGCTCTCGAGCTCGGCCTATTCGGTCGTGAGCCCCGAGGCCTGTGCGTCGATCCTGTGGAAGGATACCGAGCGCGCGAATGAGGCCGCCGAGGCGCTTAAGCTCACGGCCCCCGATCTGCTGGCGCTCGGCATCACCGACGGCATTGTTGACGATAAGGGCCTGTCGCATGAGGAGATCGCCGGTGCCGTCATGTCCTCGGCATTTGATGCCTTCGATGCGCTTGGGCAGCTCGACGACGCGACCCTCACAAACCTCCGCTACGAAAAGTACCGCGCAATCGGTCAGTACCGCACGATGTGACAAAGGGACAGCCCGCATGTCATATTGGGAAAGGCGTTCCATGCTACAAGTTTCTAACACCTCGTTTACAACGTCGGTTTCATCAAACGCCATGGCCGTGGTCGATTATCTGTCCAAAAGCATGATGTCGGCGCTGCCGTTTATTGTCTGCGCGGCGTTGTTCCGCACCGTCGCCGTCATTATGGGCGAAGGCATGCTGGGCCTGTGGTCTGCCGATTCCGAAATCTATCGCCTGTTCTACAGTTGGCTCTATAACGCCGGCTACTACTTTTTGCCCATCTATCTTGGTTGGGCGGCCGCCCGCCAGCTCGGTTGCTCGGAGCAGCTGGGTATGATGCTGGGCGGCGTATTGATTGCGCCCGATCTGCTCAAGCTCGTCGATGCCGCATCGACGACGGGGGCATCGATGACTTCCGTGTATGGTCTGCTTCCCGCGCCGGTCAACGATTACACGACGACTGTTATTCCAGTTCTCCTTTCGGTGCCTGTGCTATGGCGAGTGGAGTGTTTCTTTAAGCGCGTTATCCCTAGGGCCGTGGCGTTTTCGTTTGTTCCGTTTGCGACCATGCTTGTCATGGTTCCGGTTTCGCTGTGTATTACGGCGCCGGCGGGCAGCTATCTGGGCATGCTGTTGGGCCAGCTTATGTTTATGCTTGGCAATTCCGGTGGCATCGTGTCGCTGCTCACGCTCATGGGGCTTGCTGCGGGCTGGGAGTTCCTAAAGATCGCCGGCGTCAGCAACGTTGTCCTATCGCTCGCCTATGCGCAGTTTATGAGTGTGGGAACGGATTCGTGCATCCTGATCGCCGCGACGATGGCAACGTTCGCCGTTTGGGGCATGCCCTTTGGCGCGTCGCTTCGCGTTGCGGATAAGGACGAGAAGGCGCTCATGCTGGGCTATTCAATCTCGGGTGTTCTTGGCGGCGTAAGCGAGCCGGCGCTGTACGGTTGCGGCTTTAAATATGGCAGGTGCCTGACGTGCATGGCCATTGGCGGCGCCGTCGGAGGCCTTGTTGCGGCCGTGGGCCACGTTACGGCCTATACCATCGGCATGACGAATGTCCTTATGGTCATTGGCTTTGCCACGGGCGGCATCTCGAACCTGCTGTGGTGCTGCGCTGCCGGCGGTGTGGCATTTGCGGTGTCTGCGGCGCTGAGCTACTGCTTTGGCGTGGTGCCGGCGAAGGGACAGACGACGGGGGACGGAGCCGATTCACCCGAAACCTCGAAGAGCGTGGCCGAAGTAAGCGCGTAAACCTGTGCGACACAAGGACGATTCCTTTGCCATATTCCAAGGCCGTGGCCCGTGTGGGTTGCGGCCTTTTTTGTATCTGGGGGACAAAGTGGCTACACTACAATCCGTTTGAGCAATAGATATATAGGTAGTACCGTGGGGGCGGATGTAGATGGTCGAGTGGATTGTTCGTTGTGCGCAGGGCGACCGTGCGCGCGTGGGCACGTTGACGGGCATGGTGTGTATTGTCGCCAATGTGGCACTATGCGCTGCGAAGGGTGCAATTGGCGTGCTGTCGGGATCGGTTTCGATCGTGGCGGATGCCATGAACAACCTGTCCGATGCTAGCTCGAACATCGTGAGCGTGCTGGGCTTTAAGCTGGCGAGCAAGCCGGCCGACCCCGAGCATCCTTACGGCCACGGTCGCTACGAGTATCTCTCGGGTCTGGTCGTGGCGGCGCTCGTGCTGCTGATTGGCGTTGAGCTGGTGAAGTCCTCGGTCGAGCGCATCATCCACCCCGAACCTGTCGAGTTCTCGCTTGCCCTGGTGGCAGTTCTAGTGCTTTCGATGGTCGTAAAGCTCTGGATGGCGGCCCTCAACCAAAAGCTCGGTGACCGTATTGAGTCCGATACACTGCATGCGACGGCTCAGGACTCAAAGAACGATGTCCTGGCCACGGGTGCTGTGCTGGCGTGCGCGATTGTTTCGCAGGTGACGCATGTCAATCTTGATGCTTGGGTTGGACTTGCCGTTGGCGCCTATATTGGCTGGAGCGGCTTTGAGCTTATTCAAGATACGGTGAGCCCGCTTTTGGGCCAGGCACCCGATCCCAAGCTGGTCAAGCACATTCGAGACAAGATCATGAGCTACCCCGGCGTTCTGGGCGTTCACGATCTGATGGTTCACGACTACGGTCCGGGCAGAAAGTTCGCAAGCGCTCACGCCGAGATGGCAGCCGAGGCCAGCCCGCTGAAAAGTCATGACACGCTCGACAATATTGAGCAGGCGTTTAGGAACGAAGACGGCATGATTGTCACGCTCCATTACGACCCCATCGTGACCGACGATCCCAAGGTAGCGAGCATGCGTTTACGCATTAACGCCATGGCTCAACAGATCGATAGCCGCCTTTCAATTCACGATCTGCGCTGTGTGCCGGGCCCTACGCACACCAACGTGATCTTTGACTGCGTGCGACCCTCGGATCTGCAGATGAGTGCCGAAGACGTAAAGCACGCGCTGGCACAACGGGTCGAATCGGAATATCCCAAGTCGATTGCCAAGATTACGATCGACGAAGACTACGTAGGGCATACCCACGAGTAGGGCTGTGCCGGCAAAGCAAGTTATACAGAAGAGGAGAGCATGAAGCGCCTATACCTACTCCGCCACGGCCAGACGGAATTCAACGTCAAAAAGCTCGTCCAGGGTCGCTGTGATTCACCGCTCACCGATCTGGGCCGTCAGCAGGCACGGGCAGCGGCCGCATGGCTCAAAGCCCACAGCGTCGTCCCCGACAAAGTGGTCTCATCACCCTTAGGCCGAGCCATGGACACGGCAAGTCTCGTCGCATGCGAGCTCCTCGGCCCGGACGCAGCAGCCGAGCCCTGCGAAGGCATTATCGAGCGCTGCTACGGCTCCTTCGAAGAAGGCCCGCACGGCGCGCTGCCCACCGACGTCTGGGATCCGGGCGAGGACCTGGTCCCCTTCGGAGGAGAAGGAAGCCAGGCGCTGCAAGAACGTATGGTGGATGCGCTTACCAATATCATGGGCTCCGAGGGCATCGAAACCCTTCTAGCAGTAAGCCACGGCAGCGCCAGCCGCCAATTTATCAAGGCCGCAGCCCCAGAGGGCTTCGAGCTCCCAACAAAACTCCCCAACTGCGCCATCATGATCTTCGATTTCGATGAGGCAAAGCCACAAGCAGAAGGCGAACCGTCCCAATGCAAGTTCACCCTCCAGCAAATAGTGGACCCCCAACAAAGTCATTAGCCTGAGCGAGCAAGGTTTAGCAGACATCAACGTGGCGTTCCCAGTGTGCGGCGGAGGGGGCGGGCCTGAGACATATTAAGGTTGTCGCGAGTTCCGCACGAACAGGAGAGCACTTAATGTGCTCTCCGTCGTGAGCAGGACTGTAGAGCAGCAACCTTAAT
>CAJMSL010000030.1 GCA_905216045.1 uncultured bacterium | reverse complement strand
GTATCGAGATGGAGGCGTTGACCGGCGCGAGTGCCGCGTGCTTAACCATCTACGACATGTGCAAGGCCGTCGATCGCGGCATGGAGATCGTCGACGTGCGCCTGCGGCACAAGGAGGGCGGCCGCGCGGGCGCGTGGGAGCGCGCAGAGCGTCAGGCCGCTGCTGTTGAGGCCGTGGGTGCCGCGAGCAACGTGCCCGCGAGCGCACCCGGCGCCGTCGCCCCCGCAGCTCCGGCAGCGGCCGTCCCCGCGATCGCGTTTATCGGCTACCAGAACTCGGGCAAGACCACGCTCGTCGAGAAGGTTATCGCCGAGCTCACCCGCCGCGGCCTGCGCGTGGGTTCGCTCAAGCATCATGGGCATCACGGCTTTGATATCGATGTGCCCGCTAAGGACACCTGGCGCCATCACCAGGCCGGGTCCAAGCACGTGGGACTCATCTGCGCCACGCGCTGGGCAGAGTACGCCGACACGCGCGAGGAGGACGAGATGCCCGCGCGCGAGCTGCTGTCGCGTTACAACGATGTCGACGTGGTGATCATCGAGGGCTACAAGACCGAGGGCTTCGACAACATCGTGGTCGCGCGCTCCGGTGTCGACCGTCTGCGCGGCAAGAGCTCGCTCGACCTGGTCGACGGTCGCACGCTGGCCCTTGCCTGCAACGAAGCCCTGGCGCGTCAGGCCTTCGACGCCGGCTTTGCGACCCGAGCCATCAACATCAACGACGCCCGAGCCATCTGCGACCTTATCCAAGACCACCTTTAAGGCTTGACGCTGCGCCGGCCCCAAGCACCCATCTCGCCCCTCAAGCCGTCGCTCGCGTACCAAAGTACGCGTCGCTCCTCTTTCGGGGCGACCTGGGGCACTTGGAACCGGCTCGCTGCGTTGCCATAACATGCCAAAAAGGGACAGGTTTATTTTGGCAGGTTTTATCTGGGCAAACGTCATTTCCATCACAAAGGGGCCGGGCACCTTTGTGATGGTTTTTGCTTTAGTAGATGTGTGGGACATGCCTTACAATCTACCAAGTAGTTCATGACGGGCGAAAAACGGAGAAAAGGGGCTTGATGCGTCCTTAATGTTTCATGCGGATAGATTGATTTGACAGACGGTGGCGAATGCCCGCCGCCCGCATTCGTATGAAATAAGGAGTCTCCATGCTCGTCTCTCTTTTCTCAAAGCCTCAACCTTCGCTGTCCGTGCAGGCCAAGCGTCTGGTGGCGATGCGCTTTCTCATCTACACCGGTTTTCAGACCAGCTACTTTATCGGCGTCATCGGAACGCTCACCTATGCAGACAATGCCTCGGTCGTGGCGACATCGCTGGCCGTCCTTTTTATGAACGTATTCGTGATCTTGGGATCCTTTGCGGGTGGCGCTGCGCTCGACGCCTGGGGCCCGTGCCGGCATTTCCGGGCGAGTATCGTCGGCACGCTGGCAACCGGCGCGGCGATTCTCGTTTTTGGCAGCGCGACCGGCATCGTCCTGCTCGGCGCGGTGCTCCTGGGCTTTGTGATGGGATTCGCCCAGCCCATCGCCACGTCCTATCCGGCGTATCTCACCGACGATCCCGTCGAGCTCAAAGACATCAACTCCGCCATAACCATGTTCTCCAACGTGAGCATTATCGTCGGCCCCACACTGGGCGGCTTTGTCGCGGCGGCTGCATCGTCACGCGCGGTGTTCGTGCTCATGATGCTCTTTACAGTGCTGGCGCTCGTTGCCGGTTGGGGCTTTAAGCCGCAGACCAGCCATGTCGCCGGGGATGCGGATGCCGATTCGGCAGAGGAAGGGGAGCGTGCGGGACAAAGCCCCGACCCCAACACATCTTCCCGCGTCACCTTCGCGACCAGCATCAAGACGGTCTTTACCAACAGCGTCCTCGCGCTACTTTTCGGCATCATCTTCCTCTCGAACTTTGGCTACGGCGCCTTCGACCCGCTGGAGTCGTTCTTCTACCGCGATGTCCTGCACGTCGGTGTTGAGTGGATGGGCTGGCTCTCGTCGGCCAGCGGTGTGGGCGCGGTGCTGGGTGCCGTGCTCGCGCTCCGCTTGCCGCCGCACCTGGTCAACCTTAAAACGCTGCTCGTGGCGCTCATGTCCGTGGGTCTGGGAAGTTTGCTCTATGTGGGGACACCGTACGTGGGCGTAGCCCTCGTCGGCCAGATTGCCCTGGGCATAGCTTGGGGTGTCGTCAACCCGCTCCACAACACCATCGTGCAAACGACGGCTCCGCTCGAGCAACTCGGCCGCGTCAACTCGGTCATGGGCTTTGGCAACATGTTCGCCGGCGTGGCGCCGCTGGCGATTGCCCCGTGGCTGGCGGCGACGTTTGGCGTGCAGCAGACGCTCGTTGGTGCGGGCGTGGTCGTGACGGCGGTTCCCGCGGCGCTGCTGCTGTTTGGACGCCGGCATTTTGATCGTGCCGCAAGGCAGTAAAAACCATCACAACATTCAGCGAAAATCGCGATTTTGCCGAAAAACGTCGAATGTTGTGATGGATTGCGCTCCGGGCCAGGCCACCCTTCGGGCCCGGCCACCACAAAGGAGTCAGGCACCTTTGTGGTGGTTTTGCGCCAAAGCGCCCCGTGTCCGCCTTGGTATACCATGTACGCCGTTCACGAATACACCCCACACCGCCGCACAACCCAGAAAGGCCCCCATGGACACCACCTTCAGCCACATCAAAGCCGTGTTCTGCGATATCGACGGCACGCTGCTCACGAGCCAGCACACGGTGTCCCCGCGCACCGTGGCGGCAATCCGCGCCCTGCGCGAGCGCGGCGTGCTCTTTGGTCTGTGCACCGGGCGCGACGCCCGCGCGACCGAGGCCATGTACGAGCTCTGGGGCATCGAAGGCCTGGTAGACGTGATGGTGGGCTGCGGCGGCGCCGAGGTCATCGACCGCGCGCACGACATCAACGAGCTGAGCTATCCGCTGCCGGGCGAGACCATCGCACGCATCTGCAAGCATATGGCGGACCTTCCGGCAACGCCCGTCTGCCCCCGAGACGGCGTGTTCTACGTGCCCGAGAGCAACGCGTGCGTCGAGCACCTGTCGCGCGTCGACGGCGTGCCCTACCAGGTGGTCGATTTTGCCGAGTTTTTGCGCGAGCCGCAGCCCAAGGTGATGTTTACCATGGCACCCGAGGTGATGCCGCGGGTGATTGAGCGGGCGTCGACGTTTGCCGATGACACTGTTAAGGCGGCGGCTCTGCAAACCACGCAGCGGCTCTACGAGTTCATGGATTCGCGCGTGTCCAAGACGCGCGGCCTTGTGCGCGTGGCGGAGCTCAACGACATGGAGCTCCAGAACATCTGCGTGTTTGGCGATGCCGATAACGACACCTGCATGGTGACTGACGCCGGCGTGGGTGTGGCCATGGCAAATGGCAGCGATGCAACCCGCTCCGCCGCCGACTTTGTAACCGCCAGCAACGACGAAGACGGCATCGCGATCTTTATCGAGGAGCATCTGCTGTAGCACTGGGGCAGAACTACCACAAAGGAGGCAGGCACCTTTGCGGTGGTTCTGCCCCAGACGATTTGGGCGAATTGATGCCTAAAATCTGCGCGTAAATTCAAATTTAGTTGTCTGAACATCGTGCTTCTAGCTACCGATGGGTTAAAGATATTCCCATCAATTTGGTAGTCTATTCCTCCCGGTTAATGATCTACCGCTCACGGTCGATTTTCGACCGTTCGCAGGATGTCTGCTCTTGAGCAAAATGTTGTGCAAATAAATAAAATGCTATTAAAAAACTGATAACTGGCTTAATTACCAGTAGAAATAGATATTTCAGAGCGAATAAACAAAGGTTAATCCGAGCAAATGTCAAGAGAATTGAGAATTCGCTACAAAACTATCGGTATTTTCGCTTAGATGTTCAAACAATCGTTACAATATGTACTATAAACGTGCGCAATTACAGATTGCGCAGATACGTTTGATAGTGAAAGAGTAAGATCGCGGTCTCTTGGGGAGGAGACATCGATGAAAGCGAATTCAGAAAAAACTAAGCAGAGTAAAAAAGCGACGCGCCGTGTACTGGCAGGCGTTTTGTGCGGAGCCTCCGTTTTGAGCCTGATGCTGTCGCTCGTCATGCCTCCGATCTCGCAGGCCATTGCCAACGATGCCCAGACGGTTTCTACCGAAGAAACTGTGATGGGGGGGGGTTCCTCAAGTGAGTCTACTGATGTAGAAAACACCAACAACGGGGATACCGAAAACCAGAATAGTGACGAGGTTAAGGGCGACGAGACCGGCGACGGCACTTCCGAGGTGGCCCCGTTGTCTGATGACGCGGAAGTCGAGGGTGCTGCGCAGCCTGCGGATGACGGCGTGAACGGTGGGAACGCAATCGCGACCGCTAGCGTGAACGCTAACGACTATACCGAAATAAAGGGCGATGTTACTAGTGCGTTTACCAATGATGGCGCGTTTACCAATGGCGGCAGCTATCGCCTGACAGGTGACGCTTGGTCAACCGCGCCAATTACCATCACAAAAGACACTACGATCGACCTTGCGGGTTACAAACTTTATTACCGCACTGGCAAAAACGACACGTTCATTACGGTAACGAGTGGTGCACTTACTATTGAAGATTCTGCAAAACCAGACGATAAACCTTTTCCTGTCAGCGATAAAAATACCGGCCGGCCCGCAAAAATGGCATGGGATGGCAACAGCAACGCTACTCTTACCTACTATGTGACAACAAGTAAGCCAAAGGCAGATGGCCCTGGCACCACTGAAACCACGACACAACATGTCGTCAGCGGTTTCGGTGCAATCGTTGCTGCGTCCAAAGACGGATCGGTTCAACAGGTCATTTCTGTTGAGGGCGGCGGTACGCTTAACCTCAGCGGAGGCATGGTCACAACGCCTCACGCCCTGGTGGGCGACAACGGCCACGTTATTTTCTCTCGAGGCGCTGTTAATATTTCCGGCGGTTATGTCACCAACGGTAACGGCGGCGGCTGGGGCGGTGGCCTGTGCATGGCAGCGGGCTCACTCAACATGACCGGTGGCGTGATTGCAGCAAACAAGGCTGCTGCTGGTGGTGGCATATTTGCCGACAGAGGCGTCACGGTGAATCTCTCCGGCGGTGTCATCTCAGGAAACGCTACGTATGATAATGGCATCGGCAAATGCGGCGATGACACCGGAAGCGGCGGATACGGTGGCGGTGTTTATACCAAGGGCGCGGACGTCACCATCGGCGGATCTGCCAATATTACCAACAATCGAGTTGATGCTCACGTTGCTGATCCCAATGAATACAACTACGGTCTGCTTGGCGGCGGCGGTATTGCATGCACACACGGAGGGACGTTAACCATGACGGATGGATCCGTTACAGCTAACTACTCCCGCGAGGCTGGCGGCGGTATCTACGCTGGCTATCACAGCAAGGGAATTACTTTCGACATGACCGGCGGTTTTATTTCAGGCAATATGTCCGATAATGCCGAGGGCGGTGGTCTCCGTATTTCTGAAGGTACCACCGGCGTTATTGAAGCGGCAAGTGCGTCCAACAAGGTTTACATCACCAACAACAAGACCATGACGGGCTCTAACTCTGACGAAGGTCGCAAGGGCGACTGGGGCGGCGGCGGTATCTTCATTCAGAAGAACGGCAGACTCAACATTCTCAAATCGCTCATCACTGACAATAAGGCCGGTGGCTGGAGTGGCGGAATTGGTGCGTGCCCTACGGGCGAGACGATCGTCTCGCACTCCAAGGATGCTGCTATCTATGGCAACGAAGATAACGTTGATCAATATGGCAATAAGCTGTCTACGTATCATTATTCCGCTGGCGGCGACAACAAAAATGAAGACCACGATGAAAAAAATTACGTTACTCCTACCTTCCAAGATTCCGGCCATAAGGATTTCTTCCTGGTACGTAATAAAGATAATGCGACGTCGACAATTGCCGTTGTTCTTGGCAAGATGCTCGGCGGCGGCTCAGCTGGCTGGCACGGCACCTGCGACGGAAATCCGGTTACCATCGACCCAAATGGCGGTGCCGAGGCTAAGTGGATGTTTGGCCTTGCGGCTAATCCTTCCCCAGATGCAATAAAGAAGGCGCGAGATGAGGCTTCGACCATCATCAGCGGCAACTACTCTTACACCCACGGCGGCGGCATCATGACCAACGGCGACCTTATCGTCGGTGAGGTTACGAAGCTTGACGTGTACCCTGCAATCAAGGTCAAGGCAAATAAGGTCCTTATGAAGGACGGCAAGACGCAAAACCTCTCGGGTCATGGCTATCGGTTCAAGCTGTTGGGCAAAGCCGACGGTTCAGGTGGGGAGCCGTATTGGAATACGAACGGCACGCTCAACGCAAACGGCTGCGACGCGACGCCTGAGGTTACCGTTAATGACGAGGGAGAGATTGTCATTGATACGGCTGCGAACTTCCAATCGGGTAATTACGACCTTTACCTGGTTGAGGTTCCCATAGTTGAAAAGGGCACTACTTTTGATAAGGCTATCTATAAAATTCACGTAAGCGTAAGCGCTACTCCAACTATAACCACTCTTATGGGAATCAACATTAATCGCTATACGGTTGATAAGAGCACTTCCAAAGTATTCATTAAAAAGAAGAAAGAAGATACCGAATTTAAAGAATGTGAAGCTGGCTTCTATAACTGGAGCACGGATACAGCCGATAGCGCCGTCTCGATCGTAACAATCGGCAACGACTCAAGCCCTGCGTTTGCAAACGAACTTGCTCCCTACCAGGCTTCAGGCACTTGGACACCTCGGGTGACCAAGAAGGTCGATGGCGGCGAGATGGAGAAGTTCAAGTTCGAGCTGTACACCAAGGATGCCAGTGGCAACAAGCAAGTGCTCGATACCAAATGCACTAGTAAGGGGGCGGGCAATGAGGCAACGGTGACGTTTGCGAATCAGACGATTGGCCCGCTTGGTATCAAAGATCTCACTGGTGGCAAAGCAACAGTCACCTACTACATCTGTGAATGCGACGCCAGCAAGCCCGATGGCACCAAACACGAAGGCTACAAGAACGACACCAAGACCTTTAAGGTTGTTGTGACGGCAGAGGATGACGGCAAAGGACATCTGACCTGCACGCCGGCCTACTACGAGGTCGACGCCAACGGCACGGAACGCGAGACCGATAACCCCACCTTCACCAACACCTACTCCACCTCTTTGCCCCTTTCTGGTATGTCGGGCGTCACTCTGACGTACCTTGCCGGCGCGGCGGTGCTTTGCGCTGCTGCGGCCTGGATGCACATTCGTCGCAAGGCGAATGCGAAGGGAGGTAAGCGTTGTGAATAAGAAAGTTTGCTCCTTCCCGATCTTGTTTGCGCTGCTTGCCCTCCTGATCGGCACCTGCGCGGTTGTGTTCCCCGCTTCCGCGCAGGCCGCGCCGACCTCGACCGGTTCCATCACGGTGAGCGGCACCGTGGCGAGCAGCTACGACGCCTACCAGATCTTTAGCGCCAACGTCGTCGACGGCGACAGCGACGCCAAGATCGCCACCGACCTCGCCTGGGCAAGCGACGCCGCGCGTGACGCCGCGCTGCCCGTGCTGCGCAGCGCCGGCATGCCCAATTCCCAGACCACCGCGCAGGAAGCTGCCGAGTGGCTCAACACCGATTCTCACCTTACGAGCGCGCTGAGCGCACAGCTCGCTCGTTCCCTCCAGAGCTCTGGCGCCGTGTCCGTGGCCCTTAACGCGGGCACGACGGCCGGACTGCCCTGCGGCTACTGGCTCATCGTCGCAGACGACGACGCCATTTCCCAGAACGAGGCCGGCACCGCGCCGATCATGGCCCTGGTGGGCGGCAGCGCGGTCACCGTCAAGCCCAAGGCGGCGAGCCCCAAGGTGGCCAAGCACGTGCTGGAGGACGGCACCGCCGCCTGGGGCAAGGCCGCCGACGCCACGGTCGCCGACGACCTGTACTGGCGCCTCTCGGCCACGGTCCCGGCCGGGCTCACGGCCTACGACACCTATACGGTACGGTTCGTCGACACCATGAGCGCGGGGCTCGACCCCTCCAAGGTGGCCGCGAGCATGCGCGTGTACGTGGCGGCGGGCGCGGACGGCGGCTTCGACGCCGTTTCGGCCGTCAGGGACGGCCGCGCCGGCACCGAGCCCGCGAAGGGTTGGACCGACATCACGGCCCAGTGCGCCACCAAGGTAGCGGCCGACGGCAAGACCTTCACCGTGCGCACCGGCGACCTGATCGTCGCGCTCGGCGGGGCCGACGCCTTCACCGCGGGCGCCCGCGTGGTCGCCGTGTACAATGCGCCGCTCAACGGCGCGTGCAACCACGGCATCGCGAAGGGCAACCCCAACGAGGTGTACCTGCGCTACCCGCGCTCTCCCCTCGCCGACCAGTCCGGCGACGCCGGCTTCACCCGCACGCCGAGCGACGATGCGTGCGCCTACACCTGGGGACTCAGTCTGATCAAGCGCTCAAGCTCAGACGATAAGCCGCTCGCGGGTGCCAAACTGCGCATCATCGACGACCGCGGCCGCATCCTAACGACTGACGGCTCGTGGTCGACGGATGCCGACGCGTGCATCACCACGGACGCGGATGGCCATGTGGAATTGAGCGGTGTGGACGCGGGTGTCTATACCGTCGAGGAAATCGCGGCACCCAAGGGCTACACCGCCTTTGAGGGCAAGCGTACGGTGACGGTTGCGGCTGAGGGTCTGGACGTTAAACAAGTGGCGACCGCGAAGCCCAAGGTGACCGTATCGGTCGAAAACCCTCTGCGGGTTGATACCGCCGATGCCAGGACGGGTTCGATTGAGCTGTCGGTGCTCAACACCCCAAGCAAAGAAGCAGGTCGAGGCTTTATGCCCTCGACGGGAGATAGAACGTTGGTACTGGTGGCGGTTTTGGCTGCCATCGGAGTGGTGGCTATTGTTGTCGCGCTCGTCATCAAGCGGGGAGGAGGTCGCCGTGAAAAATAATTGCCCTTCTTGCTCAATGGCGTACTGCCTCCGTAGCGAGTGACGCACAGGCCTACCGACCTGATGGTCATTGGTTTTGAAAAAGTTACTAGAGAACCCTCCAAGAAAAGCGGGGCACCCGGTCGACATGACCGAGTGCCCCGCTTCGTTTGTTGGTGCAAAGTAACCTGGCACCTTTGTGGTGGTTGGTGGCTAAGCGGTGGGGAGTCCTGGCATGTTAGCCGGCTGCTGCGGCTTGAGGTGGGCGTTGCGCCAGATGATCTGGATAACGTAGCCGAGCATAAAGACAAAGGCCACGCCGCTGATGAAGTCGCCTACGAGGGGAAGCCCCGTGAGGGCGCCTGCGATCACGCCGCCCACAGCCGCCATGGCGTAGCGGTTCTGGCTGTTTCCGACCATGCGCGCGATCGCGCACCCCGCAAAGGCGCTCGACACCAGTGCGATGCCAATAACACCGCACAAGAGGGCTCCGGCAAGCGACAGACCAGCGATAGAGATAATCAGCAGTAGGACGGCGGGGACGATAGCAATCGTGCTCAGAAGACCGCTCACCCACAGGGGCATGGGGCGCTGGTGGAGCATGCCGGCGGCGCTGGCGGTCGCGCGCGGAAAGACGAGCTCGAGAAGCAGAGCGACAAAGCAGGTCGAGAGTGCCGCGGCGACGATACCGCTGATGACATCGTTAACGGTGGAAGTATCCTCGTTCTCGGTGCGGTCGATCTTGAGCGCGCCGACCTCGGCTCCCGCGGCGCGCTCGGGGTCCTCGGAGACGTGCGCGTTCACGGTGCCGGTGATGTGGGCGTTCTTGCCCAGGATGAGCTTGTCGGCCCAAACCTCGACATCGCCCTCGACGGTGCCATCGATGGTCACCGTGTCGCCCGCAAGCGCTGCCGACTTGGTAGAGCCGCGCAGGGCAACCGTCTCGCCTATCGCGTAAAAACAGTTGGCGGTGCTGTCGGAATTGAGCACAACGTGCTGACCGACGACCGTGACGCTGCCATCAACCGTGGTCTTGGCGATATCGATAGTGCGTGCCGCCAAGCGGACGGCGCCGCCCACCGTGCAGTCGCGGATGGAGAGGCTCTCGCCTGCTGCAATTATGTCGCGGCCGATGGACGCATCGTCCAAGTTGAGGGCCTGACCTGCCCAGTACAGGTCACCTTCGACGCCGGACGAATTGGCGTCATTGTCGGTCGCAAGTACGTTGCCTGCGGTGTCCGTGCCGGCGAACGACGCCGTGGGAAGCGCGGTGACCGCTAGAGCGATGAGCGCGAATAAGATCGTGATGCGGCCCCACGCTTTACGGCGCTGGGTCGACGGGAATTGATTACAGGGCATAGTGAATCCTTCGTCAGATGCTCGACATGCACCTAACAGGGTACCCAACGCGTGGGCGCTCTAAAAGAACCTCTCGGTTGCATTTCGAAGGATGAGCCCGCGCCACCTACTTTTTGCGGTGCAAAAAGCGTGCGATGTCATCCTCGGTGGGGCTTTTGATATCAAAGCGCAGCGACAGCCAGCGTAGTCCCATGGTCACCACGACGCAAACGACCAGTGCGACGACATTGCTGACCAAGCCGCTCATGACAAGGCAAACATAGCTTGCCGATCCGGCGATGGCCGCGATGGCATAGAAGTTGGTGCGTTGGAAGATACCCGGCACCACACCCATAAAACCATCTCGCAGCATGCCGCCGCCCACCGCGGTAAAAAAGCCCATCATGATGCACACCGCCGGCGCAAAGCCGTAGACCAGCGCCTTGTCTGCGCCGGTTGCCGCGTAAATACCCACCGAGATGATATCGAGCAGGGGAATGAGCTTTTCGGGCTTGTCGACGATTGCCGGGAAGATGTAGATGATGGCCGCGGTGGCGATGGAGAGCGGGAGCGCCATCGGTTGGTTGAGGATGTAGACGTTGCCCACCTGCAGCGTCATATCGCGCAAAAGACCGCCGCCCAGTCCACAGACCACGGCGAGCGCGACGGCGCCCACCAGGTCGAGTTTGTGCTCGCGTGCGACCAACACGCCCGAGATCGATGCCGCGACGACGGCGAACATCTCGAGCCAAAACGGGATGGCTACCATGGCATCCGAGGCGTGTGCGGTAACGATCATAGCGGCGGCAACGGGCAAGATGGGGTCCTTTGAGTTACGGGTTTAGACAATGCCCGTACATAGTACATGTTCGGCGCCGATTGCGACCCTATTGCTCGGCAAACGGTCGGGACTGGGTACGGTCATAGGTTCCATGTTTGGGGATCCGGGTTGATGCTGAACGCGATGGGGGCGTGGTCGAATAGGAGGGATGTCCAAATTTTGAGCTCCGCTCAAAATTTATCCGGTCGGCTTGCGCCGACCGCGCTGCGCTAAAAACGCGCCACGGGCGCGTTTTCTTTACGCTCCGGGCCCTGGCGGGTTAGAATAACACCAACAACGCCGAGGTTGGAAGTTGGGGACGAAAAACAAAAAAACACACAAAAAAAAAAGCTTTCTCAACCAAAATGGCGGAGGAGGAGGGATTCGAACCCTCGTGACCTTATACAGGCCAAACGGTTTTCGAGACCGCCGCATTCAACCACTCTGCCACCCCTCCGCGTGGGGTAAAAACAAAGCAGGCTCGAAGGCCTGCTTTGGAATTAACTGGCGGAGAGTCAGGGATTTGAACCCTGGAGACGCTTTTGACGCCTACACGATTTCCAATCGTGCTCCTTCGGCCACTCGGACAACTCTCCGTTAAATGCGAAAGTCAGTATACACGAGGAATCGCAAAGTGCAAACAGAAAAGTTGGCATTTTTTAAAACGCTTGGCCGCGTTTGGCGTTGCAGCGGGGTTTGAGATGCCAAAAAACGGCTTCCGACCAGCGTAGTTGATCAACTCAATTGTTCAAAAGGGGTATTTATAAGCGATTTGGCAATGAATTTAAAAATCTTTGGGTGGTGCTGTGGGCCACTGGTATGCATTTTGTGACCACAACCATGCGCCCGTTGACCTGCGACTTGGCTCAGCTTGTCCTCACGGCACCGTATCTTGTCCACAGATCCGTCAAGCTTTTGGTCAGCATTTGGTTGGAATGCGCATGAAACGTCGTGCGAGTATGGGCATATGTGGAGGTCATGAGGTTGTAGCTGCATATTCTTGCAGCCTGGGAGGTTGAAAGATATTATTATCAAGTCTTTTCCTGCTTCAGGCGCACCTTCACGACCTGAAGCCACATTTGCCCAGAGGAGGTGACAATATGAAGGCTTATGAACTGCTGTTCTTTGTTGACCCGTCGCTCGACCCCGAGACTCGTCTCGCTGTTATGAAGCGTATCGATACCACGATCGCTGAGGGCGCTGGCAAGGTCGACTCCGTTGACGAGTGGGGCAAGCGCAAGCTCGCCTACGAGATCAACGACCTCACCGATGGTGACTACACCCTCATCAACTTCCACGCAGATCCTACCCAGATCGCCGAGCTTGATCGCGTCCTGCGCATCACCGACGCTGTGGTCCGCCACATGATCGTCCGTCGCGACGACCAGGAGTAAGACTGTCGTTTTGGACTGGGCTTGTGCCCCAAGAGGAAGTAGTGAGTTATGAGCATCAATCGAGTGAACATCACCGGTAACCTCACCCGCGATCCCGAGCTGCGCGCCACAGCCGGCGGAACCCAGGTTCTGTCCTTTGGTGTCGCCGTGAACGATCGTCGCCGCAACGCGCAGACTGGCGAGTGGGAGGACTATCCCAACTTTGTCGACTGCACCATGTTCGGCACCCGCGCCGAGGCCGTGAGCCGTTTCCTGGCAAAGGGAAACAAGGTCGCGATCGAGGGCAAGCTGCGCTACAGCTCTTGGGAGCGCGACGGCCAGCGCCGGAGCAAACTTGAGGTCATCGTCGATGAGATCGAGTTTATGAGCTCCCGTGGTGGCCAGGGTGGCTACGATCAGGGCGGTTACGCCCCCGCAGCTCCCGCGCCCGCAGCACGTCCTGCCGCACCGGTGGCTACGCCGCCCGCGGTCGACGTCTACGATGAGGACATCCCGTTCTAAGGGTTGTTCACCTATTTTTGAGTGAGAGGCGGCTTCGGTTCGCCGAAGTTGCCAAACGAAAGGTATTTTGACATGGCTAATGATTTTTCTGCACGTCAGCCGCGTCGTAAGTACTGCCAGTTCTGCAAGGAGAACACTGAGTTCATCGACTATAAGGACACTCAGCTTCTCCGTAAGTACATGACCGACCGTGGCAAGATCAAGCCCCGTCGCGTCACTGGCGCTTGCACGCAGCATCAGCATGACATCGCCAACGCCATCAAGCGCGCCCGCGAGATGGCTCTCCTGCCGTACACCGTCCCCGTGGTTTCCTCTCGTGGCAACCGCGACCGCGGCTAAGAAGGGAGACGCATCATGAAGGTTATTCTTCTCGATGAGATCAAGGGCAAGGGCGGTGAGGGTGACGTCGTAGAGGTCGCTCAGGGTTACGCTGAGAACTTCCTGTTCCCCAAGAAGCTCGCTGTTGCCGCCACCAAGGGCAACCTCAAGCAGCTTGACGAGCGTCGCAACAACATCGCCAAGCGCGAGGCCGTCCGTCTGGCTACCGCCAACGAGACCAAGGCTGCCTTCGAGGGCAAGACGGTCACCGTTGACGTCAAGGTCGGCGACGAGGGCATCCTCTTTGGCTCCGTTACCGCCGCTATGATCGCTGACGCCATCAAGGCTCAGCTCGGTATGGACATCGACCGCAAGCGCGTCGAGCTCGGTAAGCCCATCAAGGTTGCCGGTGCCCACACCGTTGCCATCTCGCTGTACCGCGAGATCAAGGCCGAGGTTGTCGTTCTCGTCGGCGTTACCGCCGAGGAGCTCGCTGCCGAGGCTGAGGTCGAGGAGGCCGCTGAGGTCGCCGAGGCCGAGACCGCCGAGGTCGAGACTGAGGCTGCTGCCGAGTAGCATTTGCTGCAACGCAACAATCTTGTTCTAAGAAGGGCGCTCTGGGAGACCAGGGCGCCCTTTTGTTTTTTGCGCTGAGTGAGTGTCATGGTGAACGTTGCGTCGAAGTCCTATATACAGGACCGTTCATCCGTTTGGTTCGGTGATGATTGGCGGCGCGCGGCGCGTTTTGGGACCGTGGCTGATACTATGGATGCTCGCAAGCGATATGAATGAGGATGCTCATGGCATATGACGATAGGGAGACCGGGCTGACGGTTGAGGACCGCGGCTCAAAGTTGGGTCTTCCCCAAAACCAAGATGCAGAGGCCAATGTACTGGCCGCTATGCTGCTATCGCCCGAGGTGGTCGAAGAGGCCCAGGTCGAGCTGCAGCCCGATGACTTCTACCGGCCCATTCATAAGACCATCTATACCGCGATGGTCGATATGTACAACAGCCGCATTCCCATCGACTCCATCTCGCTGATCGATTATCTGCGAAGCATCAACAAGCTCGATGCCGTGGGCGGCGAAGCGTATATTTTGGAGTTGATGGGTCAGACCCTGTCGCTCGTCAACTGGCAGCACCATGCCGCCATCGTTCGCCGCGATTCGATGCTGCGCGAGCTGATCGGCGCCACCAACGAGATCAACGCGCTGGCATATAACGCCCCCACCGACACCAAAGAGGTCGTGGAGCTGGCCGAGAGCAAACTGCTCAAGGTCACGGCACGCGAGGTCAAGTCGAGCTACAAGACGCTGACTGAGTTTATGGTCGAGGCCTATAACGAGGCCGAGGAAGTGTGCCAGGCCGGTGGCCAGGCTGCGGGCGTGCCCACGGGCTTCCCGTCGCTCGACCGCATGCTCATGGGCTTCCGCGAGGGTCAGCTCATCATCATCGGCGCCCGTCCTGCTGTGGGTAAGACGTCGTTCGCTCTGAACCTGGCGCTCAACGCTGCCGCTGCTGGTTATACCGTCGGCTTCTTCTCGCTGGAGATGTCGGGCAAGGAAATTGCCCAGCGTCTGATTTGCGCCTACGCCATGATCTCGATCAGTGACTTCCGCATGGGCCGCATTAGCCCCGAGCAGTGGGCCAATATCAACGAGGCCACGCAGACCTTGTCCAAGCTCGATATTCTGATTGACGATACGCCCGGCACCACAGTGACCGAGATTCGCGCCAAGAGCCGCCGAATGCTCCATAACAAGGAGAAGGCAATCATCATTCTGGACTACCTGCAGCTGGTGAGTCCTCCGCCGGGACGCCGCTCCGAGAGCCGTACCGTCGAGGTTTCGGAGATGTCGCGTGGTCTGAAGATCATGGCCAAGGAGCTCAAGATCCCGCTCATCGCGCTGTCGCAGCTTTCGCGTCAGGTCGAATCCCGTACCGGCAAGCGCCCGCAGCTTTCCGACCTTCGTGAATCGGGCTCCATCGAGCAGGACGCCGATATCGTTATGTTCTTGGACCGCTCCGCCGCCGAGGCCGAGGCCTCGCGCGACGATCGACCCGACGAGGGCGTCACGCGTATCGTCGTGGCCAAGAACCGTTCGGGCCCGATCGGCGACGTCGACCTGATGTTCCTGCCGGCATCCACCAAGTTCTATGAGCTTGATGGGGCACATGCCGAGGAGTAGGACAGGCGCCCGTTGCACGGGTATACTGGGAATGTTATGTGCGTCTGCGTGCCGGCGTGGCGCGTAGACAGTCCATGAATGTAAGGAGTAAACATGCCGTCAACCGTTTTGGTCGGTGCCCAGTGGGGCGATGAGGGCAAGGGTAAGATTTGCGACCTAGTCGCCGGCGACTTCGATGCCGTCGTGCGCTACTCGGGCGGCAACAACGCCGGTCACACCATCGTCGTCAACGGCAAGAAGTACGGCCTGCACCAGGTGCCCTCCGGCATCATGTATTCCGAGCACGTGTCGGTGATCGGTAACGGCTGCGTCGTCAACCCCAAGGTTGTCCTTGAGGAGATCGATATGTTCGAGGCCGACGACATCACCACCAAGAACCTCAAGATTAGCGGCAACGCGCATGTCATCATGCCGTACCACATCGATCTGGATGGCGCCTTTGAGCAGAAGCTCGGCAAGAAGAACATCGGTACCACCAAGCGCGGCATCGGTCCGTGCTATCAGGACAAGATGGCCCGCATTGGCCTGCGCATGCAGGACATGCTGGACGAGGCGCTGTTCCGCGACAAGCTGGAGACCGCTCTCGCCCGCGTGAACCCCGAGCTCGAGCTCATCTACAACCTGCCCACCTACACCGTGGACCAGATTTGCGACGAGTACCTGCCGATGGCCGAGCGCCTGCGTCCCTACATCACCGAGACGAGCCTGCTGCTCAACAACATGATCGATGAGGGCAAGAACCTGCTGTTTGAGGGCGCCCAGGCGACGCTGCTCGACATCGACCACGGCACCTATCCGTACGTGACGTCTTCCAACTGCACCGCCGGCGGCGCCATTACCGGTTCCGGCGTCGGCATGAAGAACGTCGACCGCGTGCTGGGCGTCATGAAGGCCTATATCACCCGCGTCGGTTCGGGCCCCATGCCCACCGAGCTTTCCTATGAGTCCGAGGCCGGTCACACGCTGACCGAGGAGGGCTATGAGTACGGCGTGACCACCGGTCGCCGTCGTCGCTGCGGCTGGTTCGACGGCCCCATTGCCAACTACGCCTCGCGCGTCAACGGCCTCACCGATATCGCCATGACCAAGCTCGACGTGCTTTCGGCCTTCGACACCATCAAGGTGTGCGTGGCCTACGACGTCGATGGCGAGCGCTATACCAGCGTGCCCGAGCATCAGGTTCGCTTTGAGCACGCCAAGCCCATCTACGAGGAGCTTCCTGGCTGGAAGTGCGATATCACCGGCTGCCGCAGCTTTGAGGAGCTGCCGCAAGAGGCTCAGGACTACGTGGCGTTTATCGAGGATCTGGCACACACCCGCGTGACGTTCATTGGCGTTGGCGCTGGTCGAGAGCAGATCATCAACCGATTCTGGAAGTAATCGGGACTATTTGGTTATTGCGATATACCCCTTTGCAGCCCGGACGGGCGGCCGAGGGGTATATTTGCTTGCAAAGGGCTCGCGCGGAGCGGGCCGTTAATCCATAGAGGAGGCACCCTTGAAGGCGGACACTCAAACCATCGACATCCTGTTGTTGGGCAGCGGCGGCCGTGAGCATGCTTTGGCAGCTAAGCTCGCAGCATCACCGCGCGCCGGCAAGCTCTACATCGCGCCGGGTAACGGCGGCACCGCGAGCTGCGGCGAGAACGTTGTTCTCGACGACTACGATCCTGCGGCCGTGGCGGCGTTTGCTCAGAGCCACGGATGCGGACTCGTGGTAATTGGCCCCGAGGCTCCGCTCGTGGCGGGCGTGGCCGACGCCGTGCGCGCGGCGGGTATTCCCTGCTTTGGCCCGGGTGCCGAGGGTGCCCGTATGGAGGGCTCCAAGCTATTCTCCAAGCAGCTCATGGAGCGTGCCGGCATTCCGACGGCCGCCTACGGCTCGTTCACCGACGAGGCTTCGGCTCTCGCCTACGTGCGCGAGCAGGGCGCACCGCTGGTCGTGAAGGCTGACGGCCTGGCCGCAGGCAAGGGCGTCATCGTGGCGACCGAGCTCGAGCAGGCCGAGGAGGCCGTGCGCGAGTGCTTTGGCGGCACCTTCGGCGATGCCGGCAACACCGTGGTCATCGAGGAGATGCTGACCGGCCCCGAGTGCTCGCTGCTGGCCTTTACCGACGGCAAGACCGTGCGCCCCATGGCCACCTCGCAGGACCACAAGCGCGCGCTCGAGGGCGACAAGGGTCCCAACACCGGCGGCATGGGCGTCTACAGCCCGGTGCCCATCGTGACTGACGAGGAGCACGCCACCATGGTGGCGGTCATGGAGCAGACCGTG
>CAJMSL010000029.1 GCA_905216045.1 uncultured bacterium | reverse complement strand
TTGGGCATGAGGGCTGCGCTTGTGGGCACAGTGTCGACGCCGGGCCTGGGCCTTTCCGGCAAGGTGGGTATCCGGTGGCCGAGCGATATCGTGTGCGGTGCGCCTGCGTTTGAGACATCGTTTGCGCGCGTCGCCGTCAACGGCGGCGCCGGTGCCGCGGGTATGTTCGGTGCCGCAACGGTGGATATCGAGCGTTCGGCGCTGAGCGAGCTCGGTGTGGATGTGGCTGACGAAGCGCTGGTCGAGGCACTGGCCGCCGCCGTGCTGACCCGCGTGGGCGCCTGGGCGGTTGCCGCCAACACGCCGCAGGGCGCCGCGGGCCCGCTGGCTCCGGAGCTGGGCGAGTACTTTGACATGGTGCCACTGCTGGGTCGTCAGGTCGCGGCGGTGTCGCCCAACGGTCTGCCGCTCGCGGTGGGCGTGTTTGCGGGCCTGGACATCTGGGGCCGCGCGACCATCAAGACCGATGCCGGCGAGCAGGAGTTTCCGCCCGAGGCCGTACGAATTCGCGGGCTGTAGCGCGAGGCACCAGCGCTCAAAGACAACGATGACAACAAGACCCTCCTCGGCCTGTGCCGGGGAGGGTTTCGCCTATCTGGGGAATGGGTTGCCAGCGCCCTATTCCTCAAAATTGAAAATTATTCAGTTTTGAGGAATAGGCTTGGCGAGCATTTGCGGGGACTGTGGCATCGGGCGTGCTCGACTTAAGCCCCTGTCCTATCCCAGCTCCTGCATGCGGCGGTAGATTTCGCAGATACCCTTGATGGTGAGCTGTCCGTCGACCACGTCGAAGGCATCGGTCGAATCGGCGACGATGCCGGCGAGACCGCCTGTGGCGATAACGGTGGCATCGTCGCGGCCCAGCTCGCGCTTCATGCGCGCGACCAGGCCTTCGGCCATGGCGGCGGCGCCCATCACGGCGCCGACCTTGATGCATTCCTCGGTGTCACGGCCGATGGCGTGCTCGGGCGCCTCGAGCGGAACGCTGGCGAGCTTGGCAGCGCGGGCAGCTAGCGCGTCCATGGAGATGCGGATGCCCGGCGCGATCGCTCCGCCAATGTAATAGCCGTCCTCATCGATGACGTCGATATTGGTCGCGGTACCAAAGTCCACCACGATCGCTGGCGCGCCGTAGAAAGCTTCGGCTGCGACGGCGTTAGCTACGCGGTCGGCGCCCACGGCCTGGGGTCGCGCCGCACGCAGCTTGGTCACGGCGGCCGTCTGCGGCCCGATGACGATGGCGTCTGCGGCAATGCGGTCGGCCACAGCGTGCCATTCGCGCGAGAGCTGCGGCACCACGCCGGCAAAGGCGATCGCGTCGACCGCGCCGAGCGAGAGGTCGTACATCTTAAAGAAGCCCATCAGGCGCACGTGGATCTCGTCGGCGGTATAGGAGCGGTCGGTGGGCATGCGCCACGACTGCACCAGCTCGTCTCCGTCAAACAGGCCCATGGCCGTCTGCGTATTTCCCATATCGATAGCGAGCAGCATGTCTACTCCCAGTGTCGGCATAAAAGGACGCGCACCATTGTATACGTGCCGTCGACGGCGCTCGGCTGCGATTCGTTTACGGTGATAGGGGCTGAGGGGTTTAAATATGAAGGAATTATGCTCTACGAGATTTTCCTTGCCGTTTACCGAACTCCCGCGTAATATTCTTTCTCGCGCACATGAGGCGCCCAGACATTGCGGGGTGGAGCAGTCTGGTAGCTCGCCGGGCTCATAACCCGGAGGTCGTAGGTTCAAATCCTGCCCCCGCGACCAAGAACTTGCAGCTCGTCGGCCTAGCCGGCGAGCTTTTTTGTTATTTCGGGACCGTGTTTTCGGTCCAATTCTCGGCCTCTCAAACAAAATCTCGATCTGTAACATCTAGACCCGATTTGGGCGGCTAGGTGTTACAGATCGAGATATACCGGTGGGTTGGGTCGTGTTTGTCTAAATCTGTAACACGAGGGACGGATTTTGCCGAGTTGTTGTTATAGATTGAGATTTTCTAGCAGGCGGGTTTGGTTTGTCTCGATCTGTAACAGTAAGACCCAGTTTTGCCGCGTAACTGTTACAGATTGAGACAAACCGACGGGCCGCCCTGCCCCATCCACCTGCCGCTACCTGCTGTCCGCCGATTTCCGTTGCGCTGCTGTATTCCCATGCCATATCCTCTAGATAACTACGCGGCATCATCGCCGCCGCGCCTACAAGAGAGGAATGTCCATGACCACACCTGCATCCAAGCTGCTCCAGCCCATTACGGTTGGCCCCCTTGAGCTCAAGAACCGCATTATGTTTCCGCCGCTGACCACCGGCTACGAGGAGCGCGACGGCTCCATTGGCAAGCGCAGCCTGGCTTTTTACGAGCGCTTGGCCCGTGGCGGCGTGAGCTACATCGTCATCGGCGACGTCGCTCCCGTCATGACCGCAAGCCCCACGCCCAAGCTGGCAACCGACGCCCAGATCCCCACGTTTAAGGCGCTGGCCGATGCCGTCCACAAGCACGGCGCCAAGGTCGCGCTGCAGCTGTTCCATCCCGAGTACGACGTGCCCGGCGTCGGCCGCATGGTCATGGGATCCATGGCCGCCGCCAAGGCCGCGCAGGAGGCCAAGGCCGCCGGCGACGAGGAGACCTTTGCCGCCAAGATGGCCGAGTCCAACGAGATCCGCAACCAGGCCTACGCCAAGCTGCACCACGACATGCAGCACTTTGTGAACGAGGCGAGTGTGGAGCAGCTCACCCAGATCAAGGAGGCCATCGCCGCCTCGGCCGCTCGCGCGCAGCAGGCCGGGATCGATGCCATCGAGGTCCACGGCGACCGTCTGGTGGGTTCGCTGTGCTCGGCTATCCTCAACAAGCGCACCGACGAGTATGGTGGCTCGTTCGAGAACCGCGTTCGCTATGCGCTCGAGGTCGTCGCTGCCATCAAGGAAGCCGCGCCGCAGCTGATGGTGGAGTACAAGCTCCCCGTGATCATGGAGAACCCCGACGGCACGCCGCGCGGCAAGGGCGGCCTGCAGTCCGACGAGGCCTGCGAGTTTGCCAAGCTGCTCGAGGACGCGGGCATCGATATGATCCAGGTCGCGCAGGCAAACCACACCGGCAACATGGGCGACACCATTCCGCCCATGGGTGCCATGCCCTACAACTGGACGTTACCCGTGGCCGAGCGCGTCAAGGCCCTGGTCTCCGTGCCGGTGGCAACCGTGGGCCGTGTTGTCTCGGTCGAGGCCGGCGAGAAGATTCTGGAAGACGGCGCGGCCGACATCATCGCCTATGGCCGCTCGCTCATGTGCGATCCCGACATTGCGTTGAAAGCCGCCACGGGCGAACCCATTCGCGAGTGCCTCAACTGCAACAAGGGCTGCGTCGATGCGATTCAAAACCGCAAGTACATCTCGTGCGTGCTTAATGCCGAGAACGGCGACGAGGCGACCATCGCCATCAAGCCGGGTGAGGGCGACAAGAAAATCGCCGTGGTGGGCGGCGGTATTGCCGGCCTGGAGGCCGCGCGCGTGGCGGCCAAGCGCGGCTACGATGTGACCGTCTACGAGGCGAGCGATCATCTGGGCGGCCAGATTGTGCTGGCAGCCGCGCCTCCTCGCAAGAACGAGATCATGCGCTCGGTCGAGTACTACGAGAAAATTCTGCCTGGCCTGGGTGTGAAGGTTGAGCTCAACCACGTCGCTACCGCTGAGGACCTCAACGCCGCCGACGCCGCGATTGTGGCCGTGGGCGCGCACGACGTGGTCATCCCCGTTCCGGGTGCCGACTCGGAGAAGGTCGTCTCGAGCTGGGACGTGCTGGCCGGCAAGGTGGAGCTTACGGGCCGCGTCGCTGTCATTGGCGGCGGCCTGGTGGGCACCGAGACTGCCGAGTACCTGCTGCAGCACGGCTGCGAGGTGGCGATCGTCGAGATGCTCGACAAGATTGCCGCGGGCGAGTCCGAGACCATTCTGCCGCTGATTATGGGCGACTTTGCAGTGCACAACGTGGAGCAGCACGTGAAGACCCGCCTGACCGCCATTACCGACGAGGGCGTGGAGGCCATTCGCACCACCGAGGATGGCGCCGAGGAGCCAGTGAAGATTGCCTGCGATTACGTGGTGATGGCCGTGGGTTCCAAGGCCAACGCGTTTGACCTTGATGGCGTGACGGTGCCCGTGACCTGCGTGGGCGACTGCTCGGGCGAGCGCACCGCCGACATTGCAAGCGCCATTCGCACTGCGTATCACGCGGCCAACGAGCTGTAGTTAACTTCGCGGCCAGGCGGGGCGGTAGCACGGATCTGCCTCGCCCGACTGCGTCCCATGGGGTGTCAACCGGGGCGGGGTCTGCAAGCGCGGCAGGTCCCGCCCTTTTTGTTTTGCTCCGGTGGAGGGCAGTGCGCGGTAATCATGAGGAGTGAGGACATCTACTACCTTGCAGGCCGCTCAAAATTATTGGGGGAGGGGTTAATAATTATATCCTCTATACCAAAAGACATAAAGAGATGCCAATTTTGGTGACAAGCGAATGACGATTAGCTGCGAGTCAGCTACCAGCGTAAATAATCGATAAAGAAACGTCGTAAATTGGTGCCAAATGCCCAGATAACGCCGCGTCTATTTTAATTAACTGTTTTGAGCAAACAGCAAAATGCTATTATCTAACATGCACGTAAAAAAGCAGATTAACGGTTAAGGCTAAGAAGTGGCAGGTATGTCGGAAGCAACTAGGACTCGCACGCATGCGCCCGAGGTTAGGCAGCGCGCCGTCGAGGTCCTCCAAGAGGGGGTCGGTCATCGTGCCCTCGCCGCGGAGCTCGGCATTCCCCAGGCCACGGCTCGTCAGTGGGCCCGCGCGTATGCCGTGGGCGGTGCCGACGCCGTGCTCAATGCGGGCACTCGCCATCACACCTATTCGTACGACGTAAAGCTCGCCGTGGTTAAGGACCGTCTGGAAAACGGTCTGACGGTTCGCGAAGCCATGATCAAGTATAAGATTCCAAGCGAGTCTTCGGTTAAGGCCTGGTGCCGCCAGTATCGCGAGAGCGGTGAGTCCGCACTGGTCGATAAGCCGCGGGGTCGCAAGCCGCGCGTTAAGCAGGCAGAGTAGCAAGAGGGTGCGCCCACGAGGCGCATTTTTCTTGCCGCGCCAACTTTTCGAACCGCCGCGAGCCTATCGGGGCATCCTTCAACGTGGCCAATAAACCGCACACAGTGGGCCGCGCGCCCGTCGCTGCGGTAAGGAAACGTCACCCTCTACTCCAGTGCGGACAGACTCCTTACCCCGTACGCCTAAAACTCCCCAGTTGGCCGAAAATCTGCCGCCGCTACTCCTCAATTGAGCTATAACGTTAAACAATTGCAGCGTTTTTGCATGGGGGAGTGATGGTATGACGCTACTGTATTTCCTTACCCTGTTTCCGCTGGTACCGGCGCTGGGCATGCTGCTCGCGCGCGGTGACCGAGCTCGCGATGCGGTGGGGCTTATAGGCTCCGGCATTATCATGGCGGTGACAGTTGTAGTCGCCGTCATGTTTTTTGGTACGGGTCCGCAGAGCTTTGAGGTTGCCCCCGGCACCTCGCATGTGCTCTCGATCACCAGCTCCGTCATCGACGTAATTCTGTGCGCCGTCATCCTGTACAACGCGCACAAATATAAGAACGCGCTCACCACGGTGCTCGGCATAGTCCAGCTGGTGGGCTCACTCGCCTTTGCAGCCATGACGCTGCCCGCGGTCGAAGCCGTCACCGCCACGCCGCTCTACCTAGACTACATGAGCGTGATCATGGTCCTCGCCGTCGGCATCGTCGGCAGCCTAATCTGCGTGTATGCCCTGGGTTATATGAAGGACTTCCAGGCCCATGACGAGCACGAGGCCGCGCTGCGCGGGCAGACCGCGCCCGATCGACGCCCGCAGTTCCTGGCGCTTATGTTCCTGTTCCTCTCGGCCATGTTCGTCATCGTGACGAGCGACAACCTTGAGTGGCTGTTCTGTGGCTGGGAAATCACCACCGTGTGCTCGTTCCTTATGATTGGCTACACGCGCACGCCCGAGGCCATTAAAAACGCCTTCACCCAGATCATCCTCAACATGCTGGGTGGCATCGCGTTTTTGGTTGGCCTTATGTTCCTGCACGTCAACGGCATGCCGTTGACCATCTCGGGCATGATCGAGCTTTCCGGCGCCGGAACCGCGCAATCCGCGCTGCTGGTGATGCCGGTCGTTCTGCTGTCGCTCGCCGCACTCACCAAGGCCGCACAGATGCCGTTCCACACTTGGCTGTTGGGTGCCATGGTTGCCCCCACGCCCACGAGCGCCCTGCTGCACTCGTCGACCATGGTCAAGGCCGGCGTGTTCCTGATGGTCAAGCTGAGCCCGCTCTATGCCATCTATCCCGTGACCGGTTTTATGGTTACGAGTGTGGGTGCCATCACGTTTTTGCTCGCTGCCCTCATGGCCATCTCGCAGAGCAACGCCAAACGCGTACTCGCGTACTCCACCATTTCCAACTTGGGCCTCATCAGCGCCTGCTTGGGTGTCGGCGCGCCCGAGGCCGTATGGGCGGCCATCTTCCTAATCCTGTTCCACACGGTGGCAAAGTCGCTGCTGTTCCTGTGCGTGGGCACGGCCGAGCATCATATCGGCAGCCGTAATATCGAGGACATGGACGGTCTGTTCAGCCGCATGCCGCACCTGACGCGTCTGATGATGCTGGGCATTATGGGCATGTTTGTGGCGCCGTTTGGCATGCTCGTGTCCAAGTGGGGCGCCCTGGTGGCGTTTGCGCAGACTGGCAACGTGCTCATGATCATGGTGCTCGCCTTTGGCTCGGCCGCGACGTTTTACTTCTGGGGCAAGTGGCTTGCCAAGCTTTCGGGCGTCGACCCCACGGCTCAAAACGCTGAGGTCAATGTCCATAAGACCGAATGGATGGCGCTCAACACCATCGCCGCGCTGCTGATTCTGTGCTGCGTGGCGTTCCCGGTTATCTCGAGCGGCCTGGTGTCGCCTTACTTGGCCATGGTGTTTGGCCGCGTGCCGTACGTTATTGGCAAGGACGCCATGTATCTGATGGTGGTTATCGTGGCGTTTATCGCCGTGGTGCTGCTGACGTCGTTCCGCGTGAGCAATAAGCCGCACGTCAACGTGTACCTTTCGGGCGTGGGAACCGACAAATATCGCCATTTCCGCGGCTCGATGGGACGCGAGGTGAAGGCCGAAAAGCGCAATTGGTATTCGGAGGATGCCCTTGGCGAGAAGCGTATTGGCCCCGCGGGTAGCGTCGTGTGCTGCAGCATTATCTTGTTTGCGCTGCTGTGTTGCGCGTGGATTGGGCCCGAGCGGCTTGCCATGAGCGCGCCCTCGGTGCTGCGCGGCAAGTATTTTGAAGGTTCGGGTGTCGTGGGCATTTTTATTGGCACCGTGGCGTTTGCCCTGCTGGCGCCGCTTGTGGGCGGCCTGATCGACGGCCTCGACCGCAAACTTTCGGCCCGCATGCAGGGCCGCGTGGGCCCGCGCCTGCTCCAGCCATTCTACGACGTTGCCAAGCTGCTGCGCAAAGCCCCTGCCAGCGTAAACACCATGGACGATACCTATATGGCGTGCGCGCTCATCTTTACCGTGGTGGGCGGTGGCATCTTTGTGTCGGGCTCCAACACGCTGCTGTGCGCTTTTATGGTGACGCTCGCCGCGATCTTTGTGGTGCTGGCGTCCGCCTCGACGCAAAGCCCGTTTGCGCAGGTCGGCGCCGATCGTGAGTTGCTGCAGGTTATGAGCTACGAGCCCGCCGTTCTGCTGATGAGCGTGGGCCTGTATCTTGCCACCGACAGCTTCGATTCCATTGCCGTGACGGGGCAGTCGGCCCCCATCATCGTGTACAGCGCACCCATTTTCCTCGCGCTGCTCGCGGTGCTTACCATCAAGCTGCGCAAGTCGCCGTTTGACCTTTCGTACTCGCATCACGCGCATCAGGAGATTGTCCAAGGCGTCGCCACCGAGATGAGCGGCGGCACGCTGGCCAAGATGACCCTTATGCACTGGTGCGAACCCGTGCTGTTTTTGATGTGGGTGGGCATGTTCTTTGTTTGGGACAACCCAGTGAGCTGGGTGGTCGCCCTGGTCGTGATGGCTGCGACGTACTTTGTCGAGGTGCTGATCGACAACACCTTCGCCCGTAGCACCTGGCGCAGCTGCTTTAGGCTCGGATGGGGCGTGGCGCTGGTGTTTGGCCTGCTCAACCTTATGCCCATCCTCGTCGACGTGTTTATTTAGGAGGCGGCATCCATGGATCATAAAATGTCGCGCTCGCCGTGGGTTATTCATTACGACGGTTCGAGCTGCAACGGATGCGATATCGAGGTGTTGGCCTCACTTACCCCGCAGTTCGATGCGGAGCGGTTTGGCGTGGTCAACACCGGCAACCCCAAGCATGCGGATATCTTTTTGGTGACGGGGTCGGTCAATGCCCAGAACCTGCCCGTCGTGCGCCAGATCTACAGCCAGATGCTCGAGCCCAAGTGCGTGGTGGCGTGCGGCATTTGCGCGTGTTCGGGCGGCGTATTCCGCGATGCCTATAACGTGATCGGCGGCGTGGACCGCGCGATTCCCGTGGACGTGTATGCGCCCGGGTGCGCCATTCGTCCCGAGACCGTGATCGATGCCATCGTGGAGGCGTGCGGCATCCTTGATCAGAAGGAGGCCGTGATGCGCGCCGGCGGTGACCCGCTTACCGTGGGCGGCGCTGCTACCTGGGATGGCGGCGTCGAGTTGGGCGAGGACGGGTTCGTGGCTGCAGCTGGGGCCGGGGCTGACGGTGCCGGTGACGCGCCTGCCGAGAAACCCGCAGCGCCCGTCGCTGCAAAGGAGGCCGAGTAATGCAAAAGGCTATCTATGCCACCGTTGGGATCGACGAGCTTCTGTCGCATGTCCAGGCGCTCAAGGGCGTCGGCGCGCGCTTTGTGCAGATGCATGCCGAGCGCTGTGTGGACGACGGATCGTATCGCCTGGTCTATACGTTTATCAACGTCCGCGCTGCTCAGGAGAATATTGCGCAGGACGGCAGCTATGCGATCGAGAACCTGGTGGTTGAGGGAATTGATCAGTATCAGGAGATTCCGTCCATCAGCTCGTACTATCCGGCGGTAATTCCGTTTGAGAACGAAGCGCACGACCTGTTTGGGCTTGCCATCACCGACATGCAGATCGACTTTAAGGGCTTTTTCTACCAGGTCTCGACTGCCGAACCCATGAGCGTTATCACGCCCGAGGTGAAGGCCGCACGCGAGAAGGCCATGAAGGTCCGTGCCGCCGCCGAGGCCAAGGCGCGCAAAGCCGCGGCCGAAAAGGCCGCCGCGGCTGCGGCTGCTGCAGGGGAGGGTGCTGCGAGCGCCGGCGACGCCGCGGGCGCCGCTGCTCAGCCCGCTGCGGCTGCCGGCTCCGATGCTCAGCACGATGAGGCCGCTGCGAAGGCCGCGCTCAAGGCTGCCGAGATGGAGGCAAAGCTCGCCGCCATGGATCCCGAGAAAGCGGCCAAGGTCCGCGCGGCGCTTGCCGCTAAGGCCGCCCGCGACAAGCAGAAAAAGGAGGCGTAAGGTCCATGGCACATCGCTCCGTTATTCCGTTTGGCCCGCAGCACCCGGTGCTGCCCGAGCCGCTTCATCTGGACCTGGTGATCGAGGATGACCGCGTCATCGAGGCAATTCCGCAGATCGGCTTTGTTCACCGCGGACTCGAGAAGCTCACCGAAAAGCGCGATATGCACCAGTTTGGCTACATCGCTGAGCGCATCTGTGGCATTTGCGCCGTGGGTCACAGCTATGGCTATGCCAGCGCCTGCGAGCGCATGCTCGACATCGAGGTGCCCGGCCGCGTGCAGTATATCCGCACCATTCTGCACGAGCTTTCGCGCATCCACTCGCATCTGCTGTGGCTGGGCCTGCTCGCCGATGCCTTTGGCTTCGAGGCACTGTTCTATCGTTCGTGGACTCTGCGCGAGCAGATTCTCAAGATCTTTGAGAGCACTTGCGGCGGCCGCGTGATTCTGTCGATTAATGAGATCGGCGGCCTTAAGCACGATATCGAGGACTCCGAGCTGGCGGGCATTGTCGAGACGCTTGACGCCATGCGCCCCGACTACGAGGCTCTGGTGCATACGTTTTTGGACGATGCCAGCTGCGGCGAGCGCCTGCATGGCGTGGGCGTGATTAGCGAGAAGGATGCGCTGAATCTGTCGATGGTCGGCCCGTTCGGTCGCGCCTCGGGCGTGGATTACGACGTGCGCATGTTCGGCGACGGCGCCTATGCGGATCTGGCTGCGTTTGAGCCCATCGTTGCTACCGATGGCGATTGCTATGCCCGCTGCCAGGTGCGCTGTGCCGAGGTCACGCAGGCCATGGACATCATCGAGGAGCTTGTGGGCAAGATCCCGCACGACGGCATCGGCGGGCGCACCAAGCTCACGCCGGCCGACGGCGCGCGTGGCGAGGTTGTGATTGAGCAGCCGCGTGGCGAGGCGTATTACTATGTGCGCGGCAACGGCACCAAGAACCTGGATCGCTTCCGCGTGCGCACGCCGACGTCGCAGAACCTGGCGGGTCTGACACATGCGCTGCAGGGCGTGCTCCTTGCCAACGTGCCCATGATTATCCTGACCATCGACCCCTGTATTAGCTGCACGGAAAGGTAGGCGCGGCATGAGTTTGCTGACATTTGCCAAGACAGCCTTGGGCTCTATGGTCAAGCAGCCGGTCACGGTGTGCTATCCGCAGGAGAAGCTGACGGCTCCCGAGCGCCTGCGCGGGCATATCGTCAACGACATGGACGTGTGCATTTGCTGCGGTATGTGCGCGCGTCGCTGTCCGGCGGGCGCGCTCGCGGTCGATCGCAAGGGTGGAACGTGGTCGATCGACCCGTATGCCTGCGTGGTGTGCGGTGAGTGCATCGAGAGCTGCCCCAAGCACTGCCTGACTATGGACACCGCCCGCACCCCAGTCGCAGCGGACAAGACTCCCACAGTAGAAACCAAGCCGGAATAGCGCTGGAATAGGGGCCGGTGGGGCAAAAATGCCCCACCGGCCCCGCGCTTAAACGCGCGGTTGTGCCGTCGCGAACAAAACTATGCCGGATTACGGGGCTGGATAGCGAACCTCCGACCATACAGAAAATCCCAAAAACAAAACCGCAGGTAGACTGCTTGCCGTTTTTCAAAAAAAGGCTGTATGGATGAGGACTCCGACTTTAGCCCCGTAATCCGGCATAGTTTTGAAATAGCACCATATCCGTAGCAGCCCTTGATCTCCCGTGGACAGAGGGAAACGGATCATTTTTGCCTCACGAGGGCTGCCGCGTGACCCGTCTGCCACGAAATGGGCCTATCTACTACGTTTAGGCGGCAGCCCTCGACCACGTCAAGTAATGCGAAATGAAAACCGCAGGTAGAACGCTTGCGGTTTTTCATGAAAAGCGGCTATGGTCGGGGGTATCGAGTCAAACGTAGTAGATGGCCCGATTTCGTGGCGAGCGTTACCAACTGATCCCCCGGGGACGGAGGAAAACGGATCATTTTGACCTGTTGGCTCCGAGTCGCATCCGTTTTCCTGCGAAAACTCTCGTGTCTCAACTTTGGTGAGACATTTGTCTCACGCCCAAAATCAAATCTGGAACGTGTGTCACCTGCCCTAATTGTGTCTCATTTCGTAACTTTAGGCTGATGCAAGGTCTGAGACCGCGAGAAGGGAGACACGATGGGTAAGTACACGAGGGGTCTCTTGGCGGTGATACTGGCCGTAGTGCTGGTGTTGCCAGCCGCAGCATTCGCCATGCTGCCCGAGGCCAACGCCAGGTCCAGCACAGGAATGGACGGACCGATAATGACCGGAAAGGTCGCCGACCCCGACACCAGCGGTCGCTGGGAAATCTGGGCGGCAGGCCACGGTGGCAATAAGGTAACGACCCAAAACGTCGGTCGAATTTGGACCGACAAGACGGTCAAGGCAACCGAGGAAAACGAAGAGTCGGACTTTTTGACCACGCTTTCGGCGATGTCCTCGACGTCTAATTCAACCGTGACGGTTACCACGCCGCTCGACATCGTGATGGTGCTGGATGCCTCTGGCTCGATGGATCATGAGATGGGCGGTGGAGATCCCACCAGGCGCATCGATGCGCTGGAGAGCGCTGCCAGCAGCTTCATCGACGCCATTGCCAAACAAAACGAGGGCATCGAGGGCGTGGATAGGCAGCATAAGGTTGCTATCGTTAAGTTTGCGGGCAAGACGTCCAACAATATCGGCAACGAGACGTATCGTGACGGAGGATACACCTACAATTACACACAGGTTATGAAAGACCTGACCGATTGCTCCGGCGGCAACGTGAAAGCTCTTAAGCATAGGATTGCCCAGATTACACCCGCTGGTGCAACGCGCGCCGACAATGGTCTGCAGCTGGCAGAGGGTATCACTTCTGGTCGCGCGGACGCCAAGAAGATTGTTGTGTTCTTTACCGACGGCACGCCAACGAAAATTGACAAGTTTGATCCTACGGTTGCTAACGCTGCCGTGGCGGCTGCCAAGAACATGAAGGACAGCAAGGCCACCGTTTATACTATCGGCATCTTTGATGGCGCGGATCCCAGCGCTGGTATCCAGGATTCGGGAAAAAGCCAAAAAGAGAACAAGTTCATGCAGGCCGTTTCGAGCAACTACCCCAATGCCACGGCATGGGATACTCATGGTGCACGCGCGGAAAACGCCGACTACTACAAGTCGGCGACCAATGCCGAAGAGCTCAAGAAGGTTTTCGACGACATCTCGCAGGCCATCACATCGGAGGCGCCTTATCCGACCGAAATCCATAAGGGCTACGACGAGACCAAGTCCGGCTACATCACGTTTACCGACGAGCTGGGCGACTTTATGCAGGTCGACAGCTTCACCGAGGTCGTCATCAACGGCACGCCGTTTACCAATCCGAGCAAGACGGTCAACAAAGAAACCAAGACCGATACGTACGAGTTCGATGGCAAGGCAAAAGACCTGCTCATTACCGCGCAGCGTGCCGGCGACGACAATCCCCAGAAGGGCGATATCGTAACGGTCAACATTCCCGCGTCGTTGATTCCGCTGAGTCACTTTAAGACCGTAGACGGCAAGCTTTCGGTCGATACCGTTAAGCCCATCCAGGTGAAGTATGCCTCGAGCGTGAAGAAGGTCGCACTCGACAACCTGTTTACGCCCGAGAAGGTAACGGGGCTCAAGGATTACATCGAGAGCAATACGGCTGTTGCCAACGGCACCAAGACCGTGAGCTTCAACGAGAACAAGTGGAGCGGTAGTGCGTTGGGCGATACGATTGCGACCTTTGAGCCGGCCGACACCAACCGCTACTACTACTTCCAGAAGCAGACTCCCATTTACACGGACAAGGACTGCACACAGCCCGCAAAGAATTCACTGGCAGAGAAAGGCACCTATTACTACAAGGATGAGTTTGAGGAGCAGGGCAAGAACGGCGAGGCCAAGCCCACCGCCGCCGTCATCGAGTTCATCGGTGGCGACGCTGCCAAGTTTGACGGCGCTATAGTTGCCGACAAGGACGGAAACCTGTCGTTTAGCGTGGGAACCGCGCGCCTGGCCTTTATCGATGAGCCCCACCACCAAGAAGAGCGTGGGCGGCAACAACACCGGCACCGCGATCGACGTTCTCAACCCCAAGTGGAATAACGTGTCCGCCAAGGCGACCGCGACGCATGTCAATTCCTACCTGGACAACAACGGCAAGATCAGCTTTGCGTATGACATGATGCCGGCAATGGTGAACACCAAGGCCAGCTTTGGTCTAACCAAGGTGCTCGAGGGCCGCGCTTGGACGGATACGGACACGTTTGAGTTTGGGCTGACGTCCGAGGGCAATGCTCCGATGCCTGCGACTACGACTGCGATCGTGCACGGGGCCGACCTGGACGACAAGGGCAAGGCTGCCATCGACTTCGGCACGATTGAATACACCGAGCCTGGCACGTACGTCTACAAGGTTAGCGAAAAGCACGCCGGGACCACGATTGACGGCATTGCCTACAGCGGTAGCGTCGCGGAGATCACCGTGACGGTGACGCCCAACAAGAAGGGTGAGCTCAGCGCCGCTGTGAAGGTGGCCTGGAGTGAAGCCGAAGTGACCGAGTTCAAGAACGTCTACGCTGCGGATCCTGTTGAGTCCAGCGTTACCGACAAGATTGACGTGACCAAGTCTCTGACCGGTCGCGACCTTACGGCCGGTGAGTTCAGTTTTGAGCTGCGCGAGGTTAAGGGCGAGGACTCTGAGCTTATCGAGACCGTTGCGAACGGCGCCGACGGCAAGGTGACGTTCAGCGCCATCAAGTACACCGAGATCGGCCAGCACATCTACATGCTGCGCGAGGTCAAGGGCGACGCTGGCGGCATCACCTATGACGATACGACCTACTCCATCGTGACGACCATCAGCGATAACGGCAAGGGCCAGCTGGTTGCCACGCACGAGCTGAAGGACGCCAAGGACGTCAAGAGCATCGAGTTCAAGAACGCCTACACCACGAATGCTACCGAGGCATCGCTTGTGGGCATCAAGAACCTGCAGGTCGCCGACGGCTTGATGCCGGTCGACATCAACGGCAAGTTCACCTTTACCGTGACCGGTGAAGAGGGCGCACCCATGCCCGCGAACGCGAGCGTGACCAATGATGCCAAGGGCAAGGTCGACTTTGGCAAGATCACCTTTACGCTCGACGACCTTAACAAGGCTCTGGGCGAGAAGCCCGAGAAGCGCGAGCACACCTTTACCTACACCGTGACCGAGTCCGGCGAGGTCGCTGGCGTGCCCAACGACGCCAAGCCGTCGCGCGAGGTTTCCTTCACCGTGACCGATGACGGCAAGGGCAATTTGAGCGTGTCCCGCAAGCCGGACGGCAACGCGGCATTTACGTTCACCAATACCTACAGCGCGACGCCTGTCGAGACGAGCGTCACCGACCAGATTACCGCGAACAAGGTTCTGACCGGGCGTGAGCTTGCTGCCGGCGAGTTCTCCTTTGAGCTGGTCGAGGGTGACAAGGTCGTCGCCAAGGGTATCAACGCTGCTGACGGCACGATTGCCATGGACAAGATTGCCTACGACAAGCCCGGCAAGCACACCTACACGCTGCGCGAGGTCAACGGCGGAACCACCAGCAAGGGCATCACCTACAGTGACGCCAAGTACGCCATCGAGACCACCATCACGGACAATGGCGACGGTACGCTCAGTGTCACACATGTTCTGAAGGGCACCGAGCCTGCCGAGTTCAAGAACACCTACAGCGTGACCCCGCTCGATGCGGAGCTCGACTTTGGCCTGAGCAAGGCTATTGACGGCCGCGACTGGACGGATGGGGACGAGTTTAGCTTTACCATCACCGCTCCCGAGGGCGTCCCACTGCCCGATCCCGCAACCGTAACCGTGAGCAAGGGGGACGCGGAGGACGGCATTGCCGCCATCAAGTTCGGCAAGATTCACTTTGCGGCTGCCGGAACCTATAAGTACGAGATTCGCGAGAACGCGGGCAGCACGGTCGGCATGACGTATGACGCGCATGTCGCAACCGCCGAAGTGACCGTGACCGAGGACGGCGAGGGCAACCTGACCGCCAACGTCACCAAGAAGGAAAACGGGCGCTTTACCAACACATACCGCACTGAGCTCGATTACGCCGCGGCCGGCGGCCTCAAGCTCAGCAAGACCCTCTGCGGACGTCCCATGACCGAGGGTCAATTCACCTTTACCGTGACGCCCGCCGACGATGATTCGGCTTGCGCACTTGGCCTGCTGCCCGGGGCCAACAACTTCGAGTCCCCCGCAACGATAGAGGGAACGGTCGGACTGATCGACATTCTGGCTGGTCATGAGGTTAAATTTACGCAAGCTGACGCCGGCAAGACCTTCAAGTACACCGTGGCCGAAAAGAACGACGGCCAGCCCGGTTACACCTACGATGACGCCGTACGCACGGTGACGATCGCCATCGTCGACGACACCGCCGGTACGCTCACTGCTACGACGACCGTTTCCGGTGGTCCCGAGGGCACGCATGAGACGGTCCACAAGAGTGGCGAGAACAAGGTCGAGAAGGCCCTGGTGCCGTTCCACAACAGTTACAGCGCTACGACCAACACGCCTGGTGGCACCGCTGCTCAGGTCGTTGCCACCAAGACTCTGACCGGTCGCCCGATGGCCGACGGCGAGTTCTGGTTCGGCATCGCCTATCAGGGTGAGCTTGTGGCATACGAAAACCTCAAGCCCAATATCGGCGGGCACGTGAGCTTTGATACGCTGCACTACGACACCAAGATGCTTGCTAATCTTGAGGCTGCTGGGCTTGCTTATCGTACCGATAAGGACGGCAAGCTTGCCTGGACCATTAACTACACGGCCTACGAAGATTTATTCGGGCTGCCGAATGGCGTTTCCGCTACAACGTGGAGCTTTGGCTTTAAGGTTATCGTCGTCGACAACGGTGACGGTACCCTGACGGCGACGGTCGACTACGGCGGCGTCGAGCCCTTGTTCGAGAACGCCTACGGCGCCGACGCCGTGGATGCCGCGCTCACCGGTACTAAGAAGCTCCAGGTTGCCGAGGGCCTGACCCCGGCCGACATCACGGGTAAGTTCACCTTTACCGTGACCGCCGACGAGGCAGGTGCCCCGATGCCCGAGCGCACGACCGTAACCAACGACGCAGCCGGTAACGTGGACTTTGGCAAGATCCACTTTACGCTCGAGGACCTCAACCGCGCCCTGGGCGTGACGGACGATGCAACCGATAGGGCCGAGGCAGACGAAGCTGACGAGGTCGAGGCCGACGAGGCAGAGGCTGAAGAGGCCGACGCCGACGTTGATACCAACGCCGATGAGCCCAGCGACGAGTCCGAGCCCACAGCCCCCACCGCCCCGCGCTCGCACACCTTTGCCTACACGGTGACCGAGTCCGGTAGCGCCCCTGGCGTGACCAACGACGCCAACGCCACGCGCAAGGTTTCCTACACCGTGACTGACGATGGTGCCGGACATCTGAGCGTCGTGCGCGACGGCGATGACGGTGCGGCCTTCACGTTCACCAACACCTATGGCGTGACGCCCACCGATTCTTCCGTGACCGATCAGGTCAAGACGGTCAAGCGTCTGACCGGCCGCGACCTTGCAGCCGGCGAGTTCACGTTTGAGCTGCTCGAGGACGACGTGGTTGTCGCTAACGGCACCAACGACGCTAACGGCACCGTGACGCTGAGCCCGATTCGCTACGAGGCGCCCGGCACGCACACGTACACGCTGCGCGAGGCTTGCCCCAACGCGCTCGGCCTGTACAAGGGCGTCACCTATGACGGCACGACCTACACCGTCGTGACCACCGTCTCCGACAATGGTGATGGCACGCTGACCGCGGCGCACAAGCTCGAGGGAGCTACCGAGTCGGCTGGCTTTACCAACAAGTATCACGCCATGCCCACGCAGGTCTCCATCGGCGCCATCAAGGTGTTCGAGGGACGCGAGCTCAAGAAGGACGAGTTTAGCTTTAAGCTCGTTGGCGAGGACATCGAGTCTACGGTTGCCAACGATGCCGACGGCAAGATCAGCTTCGACAAGTTCGAGTACGACGAGCCCGGTACGCACGTCTACACCATCAGCGAGGTCAAGGGCGACGAGGTCGGTATGACCTACGACAAGTCCGTCTTTACCGTGACCGTCAACGTGGTCGATGACGGCGAGGGCAACCTCAAGGCGAACGTCGCCTTTACCAAGGGCGACAAGAGCGTCGAGGGTATCGTGTTCAACAACACGTACAAGAAGCCCGAGACGCCCGTACCGACGCCCGATCCCGGCACGCCCAAGACCGTGACGAATATCGTCAAGACGGTCAAGGGTTTCCTGCCCACCACGGGTGACCAGCAGGCCGCCGCTCTGCTTATGACATTTGTCATCGCCATGGCCGGCGTCGGAGCCCTGGTCTGGGGTATCCGTAAGCGCTAGGCACGTCGACAGCGCCCGGGGCCAAAAGGCCCCGGGCGGCCGGCAGGGCTAAATCCCGACCTACTCCTACCCCCAGCCGCCACGGAGGCATCTCCCTCCTCCGTGGTGGCGCTTTTGTGCGTTGGGGAGGAGGGCGCGCCACGAAACCGGCCCATCTACTACGTTTAGCCCCTTACCCCCAACCATGCCGAAAAGCGCAAAAACAAAACCGCAGGTAGAACGCCTGCGGTTTTGTTCAAAACGAAGGTATGGTCAGGGGTATCGAGTCAAACGTAGTAGATGGGCCGATTTCGTGGCGGGCGGTTTCGGCTGATCCATTGGGGACGGAGGATACCGGCTCATTTTGGTCCCGCGAGGCTGGCGGAGACACTCGT
>CAJMSL010000028.1 GCA_905216045.1 uncultured bacterium | reverse complement strand
AGATCACGCAGGCCTTCTATAACCTCGTCTCGCTCGACCAGAACCTGGCCGACGCCGGCGAGAGCCGTCAGCACATCGACCTCATTTGGGGTGCGGTGCTCACGCGCTACCTGACGCTCGCCAAGTTTGGCGGCTTTGGCAACGTGCGTTCCGCCGGCCGCGTGCAGACGCCGACGCTTGCCCTGGTGGTCGAGCGCGAGCGCGAGCGCATGGCGTTTGTGCCCGAGGACTATTGGCAGATCCGCGGCATGGGCGCCGCGCAGGGTGCTGCCGAGGACGACCGCTTTAAGATCGCGCACAAGACGGCACGCTTTACCGACAAGGATGCTGCTGAGACGGCATACAACCATGTTGACGGCGTCGCGACGGCAACCGTCGCCGCGGTGACCAAGCGCTCGCGCAAGCAGCAGCCGCCCACGCCGTTTGCGACTACCTCGCTGCAGGCTGCCGCCGCAGCCGAGGGCATCTCACCTGCGCGTACCATGCGCATCGCCGAGTCCCTCTACATGGCGGGCCTTATCAGCTACCCGCGTGTCGACAACACCGTGTATCCCGCGACGCTTGATCTGGGCGCTGTGGTGAGTGACCTTGCAAAGATCAACCCGGCGCTGGCGCCCGTGTGCAAAAAGGTCCTCGCCGGCCCCATGAAGCCCACGCGCGGCAAGGTCGAGACCACCGACCACCCGCCTATCTATCCCACGGGCGAGGGCGATCCGTCCACGCTCGACGGCGGCCAGCGCAAGCTCTACGACCTCATCGCCCGCCGCTTCCTAGCGACGCTTATGGGTCCCGCGACCATCGAAAACACTAAGCTCGAGCTCGACGTGAACGGTGAGCCGTTCGTGGCTTCGGGCGATGTGCTCGTGACCCCGGGTTTCCGCGAGGCGTACCCGTACGGACTCAAGCGCGACGAGCAGATGCCGCCGCTGGAGCAGGGCGATACGGTCGACGTGTTCGACATTAAGCTCGAGGCCAAGCAGACCGAGCCGCCCGCGCGCTACAGCCAGGGCAAGCTCGTGCAGGAGATGGAAAAGCGTGGCCTGGGTACCAAGTCCACGCGCGCGAGCATCATCGAGCGCCTGTATGCCGTGCGTTATCTCAAAAATGATCCCGTTGAGCCGAGCCAGCTGGGCATCGCCATCATCGACGCACTGACGCAGTTTGCCCCGCGCATCACGAGCCCCGATATGACCAGCGAGCTCGATGGCGACATGACCCGTGTGGAGCGCGGCGAGGATACCGAAGAGCATGTCGTGACGCACTCGCGCGCGCTGCTGGCTGGCGTGCTCGACGAGCTGCTCAAGCATACGCAGGAGCTGGGCGACGCTATCAGCGACGCCGTCACGGCCGATGCACGCGTGGGCGCCTGTCCCAAGTGCGGCAAGGACCTGGTTATGAAGACGAGCGCCAAGACCCGCGGCAGCTTCATTGGCTGCATGGGCTGGCCCGACTGCGATGTGACCTATCCGGTGCCGAGCGGCGTCAAGGTAAGCCCGCTCGAGGGCGAGGCGGCCGTGTGCCCCGAGTGCGGCGCGCCGCGCATTAAGTGCCAGCCGTTCCGTCAGAAGGCCTTCGAGATTTGCGTGAACCCCACGTGCCCCACCAACTACGAGCCTGACCTTAAGGTGGGCGAGTGCAAGGTGTGCGCCGAGGCCGGACGCCATGGCGACCTGATCGCGCACAAGAGCGAGAAGAGCGGCAAGCGCTTTATCCGCTGCACCAACTACGATGACTGCGGCGTGAGCTATCCTCTGCCGGCGCGCGGTAAGCTCGAGGCGACGGGGGAGACCTGCCCCGAGTGCGGCGCCCCCATCGTGGTGGTCAACACGGCGCGCGGTCCGTGGCGCATCTGCGTGAACATGGACTGCCCGACCAAGGAGAAGAAGCCCGCCCGCGGCCGCAAGACCACGACTAAGGCGAGCACGGCAAAGAAGACGACGGCGGCAAAGAAGACTGCTGCCAAGAAGACGACCGCCAAAAAGACGACGGCCAAGAAGTCGACTACCAAAAAGACCGCTGCCGACAAGTAGCCGCACGGTCGAAACATCACTAAAAAACGAGCGAGGACCCCGCGATCCTCGCTCGTTTTTTTGACCGGCAGTTAGGGACGTTCCTTTTCTGCCGGCAGTTTAGGAACGTCCCTAACTGCCGGCTCGGGAACGACAAAGCGCTAGTTCACTTCGACGGGTTTGGCGCCGGGATAGCGCTCCTCAAAGTCTAAGCGATACTTATTGTCATTGGTGCCCGCCACGTTGTCGCGTGACAGCGGCGCCACGATCTCATTCTTGTGGTCCGCAGGCTTGGCGTATTTCAGGCTGATCTCCCAGGCATCACAGATTGCGTCAATGCGGTGATCCAGGTCGTCATACAGGGCAACGATGTCCTTCCAGGAGCTGTAGTTCTTAGAGCTCGTCGGGACGTCCAGGTCCTCGACGATGTCGTAATACTGCTCGATGGTGTCCTCTGTGCGCTCGGCGACGTCGGCGAGATTTTGACGGGTGGTGCGATCTTCTTCCAGATAGCTGCCGTTGAAGTTCTGCGCGCAGCCACGGACGTAGTTATCGAGGTCTTCGAGCAAGTCGTAGTATTCGCTCAGTCGGCGGTAGAGGTTCTGCTCGGAGAGCGTTGCTTCGCCGCCATCCTCGTCGTCATCGTCATCATCGTCGTACAGGCTGTTGGGATTGCCGAGAGGCTTTAGGTCATCGTCGTCGACGTCATGGTGCAGCTTAGCTACCTCGGCAGTCGTCTGCGTGGCGGCGTTGTCGAAAGGCTTGATCACAAAGAAAACAACCAGGGCGATGATAATCGCCACCAGCACAACGATAACGGCGATAAGCGGCCCGGTGCCGCTCTTTTTGGGAGCGGGGGTCTGTGGCGAAGCGGGCGCGTATGCGGGAGCCGGCTGCTGTTGGGACGAGCCGCTCGCGACGGGTATGCGCTGCGTGGTCTCGACGGCCGCGGGGCCTGCGGCGGGGTCGGGGCGATATGCGAGGGGGTCGTCCGCCTTGGCTTGCGGCGTATCTAGGGAGCCGGTCTGCTCAAAAGCGGGCTGGCTATCTCTCGCGGTTGTTTGCTCAACGGGTGCACCGCACGAGGTGCAGAACTTGGCATTATCTGCAAGAAGCTTGCCGCACGAGGCGCAATACCGAGACATTGCCACTCCTTTCGCCACATTTCAATGCAATACGACGATTATACCCAGCGTCCAAAATTCCCCATCATAAGTTGCGGTGAAATAGGGACTGTTTGGCGGTCTCAGAGCTTCAATCAGTCCCTATTTCACCGCAACTTCGGGGATGCCTCGATGGCTAGGGTGGATTTGGGACGCGCCGAGCACTGGGGTATCATGGCTTGGTTGATATATCTGCATTTACGCGCCTTGTAGGAAGGGGCTGCGCCCATGGCTTTTGAGTCCGCTCAACATAGCTTCATTACGCTCGAGGGTGTCGATGGCGCCGGTAAATCTACGCAGGCGCGCCTGCTTGCCCGTGCGCTCGACCTTGCCGGCTACCAGGTTGTGAGCCTGCGCGAGCCGGGCGGCACCGCCATCAGCGAAAAGATCCGCGCCCTGCTGCTCGCCCCCGCCAATACGGCGATGGGCGACACCTGCGAGTTGCTGCTCTACGAGGCGGCGCGCGCCCAGTTGGTGCACGAGGTCATCGCTCCCGCCCTCGCGGCCGGCAAGGTGGTTCTGTGCGACCGCTTCTACGATTCCACGACTTGCTACCAGGCGTTTGCCGACGGCCTCGATCGCCAGATAGTGCGCGATGCCAACAACCTGGCCGTCGCGGGGACGCACCCGGCGCTCACGCTCGTCTATCACATCACGCCCGAGCAGGCGGCGCTGCGCATGGCAGCCCGTGGCGCGGCAGATCGCATGGAGGCTAAGGGCATGGCCTTCCAAGAGCGTGTCTACCAGGGATTTTGCGCCATCGCCGCCGAGGAACCAAACCGCGTAAAGCTCATCGACGCGACCGCGTCCATCGAGGACGTCTTCGCGCGGACGGTCGAGCAGGTTCGCGTCTACGGCCTCGACATTTCCCAGGACGCCGTCACCGCCGCGCTTGCCCAGGAGGCCGAGTAACATGGCCCCCGCTCAGACAAGCCTGCTGGCCAAGCTTGACACCCAAGAGCGCGTGCGTGACTTTTTGACCAATGCCGTCGCCAGCGGTCGCGCATCGCACGCCTACCTGTTTTTGGGCGCGCCCGGCGCGGGCAAGCTCGACGCCGCGTGGGCGCTCGCCCAAGCCTTCCTGTGCGAGCAGGATGGCTGCGGCTCATGCGACAGTTGTGTGCGCGTTGCTCGCCATACGCACCCCGACGTGCACTATTACACGCCCGAGAGCGCCACGGGCTACCTCATTGCCCAGACCCGCGAGCTGCTCGACGACGTGCCGCTGGCACCCATCCGCGCCAAGGCCAAGGTCTACATCATCGACCGTGCCGAGCAGCTGCGCGCCAACACCGCCAACGCGCTGCTCAAGACACTCGAGGAGCCGCCCGAGGGCGTTATGTTTATCTTGTTGGGCACCTCGGCAGACGTGATGTTGCCCACCATCGTGAGCCGCTGCCAGTGCGTGCCGTTTCGGCTGGTATCGCCCGCCGTCGCCGCGCAGGCCGTGAGCCGCGCCACCGGTCAGGACCCCGCGCGTTGCCGCATGGCCGTCGCCGTGGCGGGAAGCCCCACGCGTGGCATCGAGTTCCTCAAGAGCGCCGAGCGCCAGGACGCCCGCCGTCAGATGGTTCGCGCCATCGATTCGCTCATCGCCGCCGACGAGGCCGACGTGCTCAGCCGTGCCAAGTCACTCATCGTCGCCGTTAAGGCGCCGCTCGCCGAGGTCAAGTCCACGCAGGAAAAGGTGCTCGAGCAAAACGCCGACTACCTGTCGCGTGGAGCATTGAAGCAGCTTGAGGACCGCAACAAGCGCGAACTCAACGCGCGCGAGCGTTCGGGTATTATGGAAGCGCTGGCGAGCGCGCGGACGCTCATGCGCGACGTGCTGCTGACGCTTCAGGACGAGGCAGCCGACGTGGTGAACGAGGACGTGCGCGACACGATCGGGCGGCTTGCCGCCGCGACGAATGTTGCGGGTGCCACACGGGCGCTCGAGGCAGTCGCGACCGCCGAGCGCAACATCGCCAGAAACGTTACTCCCCAGCTGGCCATCGAGGTCATGCTGTTCGATATCAGGAAGGCACTGAAATGCCGTTAGTCGTACCCGTTAAGTTTACCTACGCCTCGCGCGACCTGTGGTTCGATCCGCAGGATCTGGATATCCTCGAGGCCGATTATGCCATTTGCTCCACTGAGCGCGGAACCGAGATCGGCCTGGTCACGGCCGATCCCTTCGAGGTGCCGCAAGACGAGATCGGTCAGCCGCTCAAGCCCGTGCTGCGCGTGGCGAGCGACATCGACCTGCAGCTTGCCGATGACCTGGCCATCCAGGGCGACGAGGCCATGGTCGACTTCCGCCGCCTGGTCAAGGAGCTCGACCTCGAGATGAAACCGGTGGGCGTCGAGTACCTGTTTGGCGGCGAGAAGGCCGTGTTCTACTTTGCGGCCGAGGAGCGCGTCGATTTTCGCCAGCTCGTCAAGGATCTGTCCTCGACGCTGCACATTCGCGTCGACATGCGCCAGATCGGCGTGCGCGACGAGACCCGCCTGGTGGGTGGCTATGCCCAATGCGGACAGGAGCTCTGCTGCACGCGCTTTGGCGGACAGTTTGAGCCCGTCTCGATTCGCATGGCAAAAGAGCAGGACCTACCGCTCAACTCGTCCAAGATCAGCGGCGTGTGCGGCCGCCTGATGTGCTGCCTGCGCTATGAGTTCGAGGCGTACAAGGACTTTAAGAGCCGTGCGCCCAAAAAGAAGACGCTCATCGATACGCCGCTTGGCAAGGCGCGTATTCAGGAGTATGACACGCCGCGTGAGCAGCTGGTGCTGCGCCTGGAGAACGGTAAAGTCTTTAAGGTCAACCTGGCCGATATGACGTGCTCGGAGGGCTGCAAAAAGAAGGCCGCCGAGCAGGGCTGCAGCTGCCGCCCCGACTGCGTGACGCGCGACGTGCTCGAGCGCATCGAGTCGCCCGAGATGCGCCTGGCGCTCATGGAGCTCGACCGCGAGAACGGCGTCGACGTGGGCGATGGCCTGTCGAGTGCCGACCGTCTGGCCGGCACGTCGATGCCCAAGCGCCGTCGTCGCGACGTCGATTCCGATGCCCGCGCTGCTCAGAGCCAGGGCGAGGGCCGTGGCCGCGGAAAGGGCCGCGGCAAGGCCGAGGCGCCCGAGGCCGAGGGGGCGGCCGATGGCCGTCGCCGCCGCAAGCGCGCGGGCTCGGGCGATGCCGGCGAGGCCGCTCCCGCGGGCAAGAACGCTTCTCGCGAGCGCGAGGTTCAGCAGCCCCAGCAGCAGAATCGCGGCGGTGGCATGAACCCCACACGTCGCCGCCGTCGTCATCTGTCGAGCGAGGAGCGCGAGGACGCCTTCCGCGCCGCAGCTGCTCGCGAGGCTGGCGCCGCTTCCAAGGGTCCCTCGGCCTCCGATGCGCCTGTCGACAAGGGCGGCAAGTCACGTGGCGAGGAGGAGCGCGCGCCGCGTCCGCGCCGTCGCCATTCCTCGGGCGCGCAGCAGAAGCCATCGGTTCCTTCCGTGGCCGATCAGGTTTCGGACGGCGAGGTCAAGGTCACGCGCCGTCGTCCCGGAGATGGCGGGGGAGTGGCGGCCAAGGCTGCGCGTGGCGCGGCGCGCGACGAGCGCGAGCCGCGCGAGGATCGCGGTGGCGAGGGCGCGGCCGACCAGGGCCAAAAGCGCCGTCGCCGTCGCCGTTCCCGCAAGCCGCGCCAGGATGGTGGCGAGGGCTCGACCCCGTCTTCGTCCGCACCACAACCGCCCGCCGGCGAATAACGCCCGCGAGCGGATTTAGCCCGCCTTGCCCCGAGCGCATCGGGGTATCATAGCGCCGAATCAACAACCCTCCCTGCGACCGAACGTAGGGAGGGTTGTGTCTTGAAGAGCCATCTGAACATATTGAGCCGTCTGCAGGGTGCCGGTGCCCTACCGTTTGCGGACGAATTGCTACCGTTTGCCGAGTGGGCGGCACGCGAGGCGCTCGAGGCATTGTCGCCAACACGATGTGCCGGCTGCGAGCGCGCCGGTGCGCTTATTTGCCAAGACTGCCTGGCCGCGCTCACGCTCATCGACCCACGTCATAGCTGCACCCGATGCGGCGCCCCGTTTGGGGATTTGCTGTGCACTGAGTGTTCGGTCGAGGGCACGTCCTCGGCAATGGCGGAGGCGCTCGACCGCTGCCTGGCGTGCGCCGTCTATGCGCATCCGCTGCCGCGCATCATTAAAGCGTACAAGGACGCGGGCGAGCGACGTCTGGCTCCGTATCTGGCGGAGCTGCTCTACGACACCGCCCTGCATGCCAAGGTCGTAGCGCCCGATCGCTAAGGAGGAGTGCTGTCAGGCGCAGAAGAGGTGGTGTATGATCCAGCGACGGCGGAAGAGAATCGGCGACGCGGCTTCGATCATATGGAAGCCATCGCGCGCTCGTTTTGCGATCTTTCGGGTGTGCCGTTGCTGGACGCCCTGGTCAAATACGGTCATGGTGACCAGCGCGAGCTCGGTCGCGATGAGCGCCGGGAACATGCCCGGGGCATGTACGAGACGATCGAGGATGTGCGCGGTTGCCGTCTGCTGCTCATCGATGATGTCATTACCACGGGCGCGACGATGGCCGCGGCTTCGGCGGAACTCAAGCGCGCCGGCGCCGCAGCAGTCGATGGCCTCGCTATCGCACGCGTTTGGTAGGGGTGGTTTTGTGGCAGTGAAGATTGAGCGGCGCAACGAGCCGACAGACGAACAGCTAGCGGCTTCCGTAATCCTAACAGGCGCCTCGGCGCTACGCATGATGCGCGCCGAGCGCCGACAAATGGGTTACATCAGCTGGAGGGACCTCGATCCCGATGAAGAGCGCCGTGTGCTGCGCACGTCGTCGCCCTCGACCGAGGACATCTATCTTCCCGACTTGGTGCGGATTGGGGCCGCAAGCGGCGAGGTGCAAGAAGATCTTTGCTTACTGGTGGGATCTGCGGCGCAGCGCCGCCGCATTCTTGGCGTGAGCTGGTCCGTATGCTCCGGGTTGCCCGCCGGCTCGATTCTAGAGGTGGAACCGGGGGTGTACAGTCTATCTCCCGAGGCCCTTTGTGTTGCCGTTGCGCGCGAGGTCGGCTGCATCCAGGCATTTGCCCTGGCTCAGGAGCTGTGCTCTAAGATTTCGCTGAGTGACCGCGGGAAGTATCTGCCTCCCTACACCTCGCCTGTTACGAATAAACTTGCAAAGGACAAGGACCAGCCAGCAGATGTGGGCTACTTTGAGGTTGAGCCGGTGCTGATGCCCGATCGTCTGGCAGATTACCTCGCGGTATGCAAGGGGAACGCGGCCAAGCAGCTGCAGCGTCTGTGTCCCTATCTTTCGGAAAACCTGCGCTCACCCATGGAGTGCATCATGCTCGCCCTGTTTTCGCTTCCGTTTTCCTATGGCGGATTTGCCTGCGGGCCCTTTAAGACCGACTACAATATTGAGTTCGATGACCGCGCGCAGGCAATCTCGGGGATGCCGCATGCAGTTTGCGATGCGTATCAGGAAGCAGCCCGGTTTGACCTGGAATACAACGGCGAGCTGGGCCATTCCTCTCGGAGGGGACGTATCCATGATGAAAAGCGCAACACGGGCTTGATTACTATGGGAATCGAGGTCGCGACGGTCAACAACGAAATGCTCTGTGACATGGAAGCGGTGGAAGCGCTCGCATGGCGCATGCACCAGCGTATGCGAAAGCGGTACCGGAATCGTGTCGATGCCCGCAGGAAGAAGCAAGAGGCGTTGCTTAACACGCTGCGGGCGTGTTTTGGGCTTAAGCCGGTCTAATTCGCGTCGATAATAGAGGGTTAATCATATGCCCTGGCCATAATATGGCAAATATGAGTACTGTCACTAAATCAGTAACAGCAAAATCAAGGAATTTAGAACTCGGAGGCGGCGTAAAATAAGAAGATAATAAACAAATGTAGAATAACTAAGCATCAGATTGGCGACACTGAGCGCAAAATCTGTCCGAGAGGCCAAAAGTGCCTGTTACTAAATTGGTGACAGTACTCATATTTGCCGTATTTTGGCCGGGGCACCCTAAGAAGGGTGCCCCGGAGCTCCCCGTAGGGGAGCTCCGGGCTTCATAGGGGCACGAATAGCCCGCTCCGACCTGCGAAATCTGTACTCGCGATGCGAATGACGCCCCTAACCTTAAACTTTAGCTTGAACTTAGCTATAATGCGCTTCGTTCCTACCAGGCTGTGGTTGCGGACGGACGAAATGCCCGTCCTAGTCCAAGACAGACGCGGTCAAAGGGATCCACGTAAGCGACCGCGTGCGCGCGGCGCGATCATGGCGCGTCCTAGATATAAGCCGCACCGTCCGTTCTACTTTCTTTGGGGCAATACCGCCTCGCGGGCGAGCGGGTCAGTCGTGAAGGTGGCTGCGGCCTCCCGAGCAAACACCCCGGTGCGCAAGTGTGGGGTCAAATACCAGGTCAGCTGGTGGGAACAACCTGATATTCCGCGCAACGCACGGATTGTATACGACACAGAAGGCAGGGTAGTGGACATGGTGAGGGGCAGCTTGATGCACGCGGCTCGGTTAGGTGCTGGGACCGCAGCGGTCATCGCCGTTTTGGGCCTGAGCGGATGCGCGTTCAACCCGCTGTCTACGTTCACGACTCCCACGATCGACCAGATCGAGCACGAGACCGTCACGCCGGCGGTGTCGGACGATGCCCTGGTCACTCCCGGAACCCTGACGGTCGCCCTCGATACTTCCGATGCGCCGCAGGCGATGCAGGGCGCTGACGGCGAGCTTACGGGGTATGCAGTCGACGCCGCCCGCGCCCTCGCAAGCCGCATGGGCCTTAAGGTCGCCTTTGTCGATGCGTCCTCGGCAGGTTCCGCGCTCGGCGACAAAAAGGCCGATATCTTTATCGGCGAGATCAACTCCACAGACGGGGACGTTAGCTCGCTCGGCACCTGCCTGTACGATGCCGCTTCTGTGTTCGGTAAAACCAGCGATGGTGGGTCGCTAAGCGTTTCCACCGATACCCTTAACACGTCTACCCTGGGTGTCCAGATGTCCTCGGCCTCGCAGGAGGCGCTTGCCAAGCAGAGCATTACCGCCAACCAAAAGACCTACTCCAACATCAACGAGTGCTTTGAGGCGCTCGAGTCCGGCGAGGTCGAGTATGTGATCTGCGACTCCACGGCCGGCGGCTACCTTGCACGTCTGATGAGCGAGATCTCCTATGTCGGTGCGCTCGAGGCGCCCTCGACGCTCGGTGTTGCGGGCCTCTCGTCCAATGACGAACTGTGCCGTGCCGTGAGCGATGCCCTCGACGACATCACGGTCGACGGTACGCTCGAGGCAGTCCACTGCGTCTGGTATGGCACGATGCCCTACGACCTCACCACTAAGACGGTTTCGGGTGCTAACGTGCAGCCGGGCGACTCTGAGTCCAGTGAGACCACGTCCTCCGGCAGCGAGTCCTCCGATTCCAACAATGAGACCGCATCCTCCGAGGACAAATCGTCCAGTCAGGAAGGCACCATCACCGACGACGACATTAACAAACTCAATAGCTAGTTATTGCTAGGGGTGGTGTCTCCTGTACGTTGGAAAGGACACTTCTTCACGGTTTCAACACGCACTGCCGGGCTTCCCCAATAGGGGAGCCCGGCTTTTTCATCCCTATAAAACCAGCAGGTCAAAGCCAATTTCAAGAAGAAAAACCAACTCTGCCGACGCCTTCCCATAGCGCACTTTGCCACGGAAAAGTGCGAGACTTCGGTATGCGGTATCAAGCAATCGTTATTCGGGTCTTTGAGAATCCGCGTGATTAAATGCACGGCAATGGGTACATAGCCAGTACAGTAAGTCCCCGAGGCAGATTGGAGCCACGTATGGATATCAAGGTTTCTGGACGCAAGACGACGGTAACCGATGCTCTGCGTGCGCATGTGGATGAGAAGATCGGCGAGGCGCTCAAGGTTTTCGATATCGAGCCCATGACGGTCGACGTTGTACTTCGCTATGAGAAGAACCCCTCGAACCCCAACCCGGCAATCGTCGAGGTCACGGTTCGTGCCCGCGGTTCGGTGATTCGCGTTGCCGAGCACGGTGCAGATATGTACGCCGCCATCGACCTCTCCGCCGATAAGGTCACCCGCCAGCTGCGCAAGTTCAAGACCAAGGTCGTGGACAACCGCCAGGGCGGTGCCAGCGCCGCGGATGTTGCGCCGGTCGAGCGCGTCGAGGATCTGGCCGACCTGCTGCTGCCCGAGGAAGAGGACGACCTGCTCGTCCGCGAGAAGGTTATCGACGTCACCCCGATGACTGAGGAGCAGGCGCTGGTGCAGACCGATCTGCTGGGCCACGACTTCTACGTGTTCGAGAACGCGACGACCGGCCTCATCAATGTGGTGTATCACCGTAAGAATGGTGGATATGGCATCATCAAGCCCCGCATCGAAACACTTGACGAGTAAAATACGTTAACTTGCATGAGTTAACGGTTGGCGGCCATCCCATGCGGGTGGCCGCCTTTTTTACGTAAGGAGTCGCTTTGATGGACAAGGCTGCATCTACCGGCCATTCGGACCGTTGCCGCATCGTCGTCGATACCTGCTGCGACTTTAGCCCCGAGGTCGCCGCGAACCTCGATGTCGATATCTTGGGTTTCCCCTTCATTATCGATGGCGAGGAGCGCACGGACGACATCTGGTCGAGCATGAGTCCTAAGGAGTTCTACGACCGCATGCGCGCCGGCGCCCGCGTGTCCACCTCGGCTGTGTCGCTCGGTCGCTATATCGAGTTCTTTACCGAGTGCGCCAAAGAGGGCACGCCCACGGTCTACCTGTGCTTTACCTCGGCGCTGTCGTCGAGCTACAACTCTGCGTGCCAGGCGGCAGATGCCGTGCGCGCCGAGTATCCTAACTTTGAGCTCTACGTGGTCGACAACGCTCTGCCCTGCGCGACCGGCGCGCTCTTGGCGCTCGAGGCCGTGCGCCAGCGTTCGGCGGGACTGACCGCCAAGCAGCTGGTCGATTGGGCAAACGAGGCAAAGACCTACGTTCACGGCTACTTTACGCTCGAGAGTTTCGACGCACTGGCTGCCGGCGGCCGCATTCCGCCCGCGGCGGCGCAGCTCACGGCAAAACTCGACGTCAAGCCCGAGCTTTCCTACGACCTGGCCGGCTCGCTGTCGCTGATCGGCGTCAACCGCGGCCGCAAGAAGGCGCTCAAGTCCATCCTCAAGTCGTTCCGCGAGAACTACGTGCCCGACCGCACCATGCCCATCGCCATCATGACGGCCGATGCCGAGAAGGACGGCGACTGGCTCGAAGCCGCCATCCGCAAGGAGGAAGGTTGCGCCGACGTCACGATTGTCCGTAGTTCCGTCGGTCCTACCATTGGCTCGCACGTGGGGCCCGGCATGGTGGCGCTTGCGTTTTGGGGCAAGAACCGCGCCGAGAAAGCCTCGCTTTCCGACCGCATCGCACGCCGTGTGCGCGGTGAGTAGACAGGCGCTACGACCACAGGCGCCCCGCAGCTCAAGCGCTGGCACTGAGTATTCAACCTGGTAATAACACCCAACCCAAAAGGAAAGGTTTCATGGCAAACAAGCTCTCTGTCGCATTTATCGGCACCGGAATTATGGGTGCCCCCATCGCCGGCCACATTCTGGACGCCGGCTATCCCGTCACGGTCAACAACCGCACTAAGTCCAAGGCGGCGGCGCTTATCGAGCGCGGTGCCGCCTGGGCCGATACGCCGGCCGATGCCGTGGCTAACGCCGATGTCGTCTTTACCATGGTGGGCTATCCCTCCGAGGTCGAGGAGCGCTACCTGGCGGGCGACGGCTTGCTCGCGTGCACCAAGCCCGGCGCGGTCCTGATCGACCTCACTACGAGCTAGCCCGAGCGTGCGCGCGACATTGCCGAGGCCGCCCAGGTTTCTGGTCGCATGGCGTTTGACTGCCCCGTCACCGGCGGCGAGTCGGGTGCTATCGCCGGCACGCTCACAGCTATCGTGGGCGCCACCGAGAACGACATCGCGCCGGTCCGCGACATCCTTGCCACCTTCGCGGCCAACATCTGCTGCTTCGACGGTGCCGGCAAGGGTCAGGCTGCCAAGCTTGCCAACCAGGTGTCGCTGGGCGCCTGCATGGTCGGCATGGCCGATGCGCTGGCGTTTGCCGAGCTGAGCGGCCTTGATCTGGAGAAGACCCGTCAGATGATCCTGGGCGGTACCGGCAAGTCCGGTGCCATGGAGAGCCTGGCGCCCAAGGCGCTCGACGGCGATTACAAGCCCGGCTTTATGGTCGAGCACTTCATCAAGGACCTGCGCTTGGCGCTCGCCTATGCCGACGACCGCGAGCTTGCGCTGCCCGGCGCCGACGTGGCCTTTACGCTTTACGACATGCTCGATGCCATCGGTGGCGCCAAGCTGGGCACCCAGGCCGTCACGGTCCTCTATAAGGAGGAGGCCGACGCCATCGCCGCCGGTCTGGACTGGTCGCAGTATCGTCCCGAGGAGCATGGCGCTCACGAGGAAGGCTGCGGTTGCGGCGAGCATGACGACGATCACGAGTGCGGTTGTGGCCACCACCATGGCGAGGACCACGAGTGCTGCGGCGGCCACGGTCATGACGACGGCCACGAGTGCTGCTGCGGCCACCATCACGGGGAGTAGCGCCTATGAGCTTGACGTTCGTGGTGCTTGCGCTGGTGCTCTTTCTCTTTGCGATCTACATCGGCTTTTTGTGCGGCCAGTGGGCGTGCGAAAAGCGCGTCATCACCAAGCGCGACTACTGGATTGCCAACTTTGCGGGAGCTGCGGCAGTCGTCCTGCTGACCTGGGTGTTCTCGCTGTTCCCGCTGGTGCAGTTTGCGCCGATCGGCTGGCTCGGCGGCTTTATCGCCGGCCTTAAGATGAGCTTTGGCGAGTCCGTCGGTCCGTGGCGCAAGCACGACGAGGTCTTTAACGTCAACAAGGCACACCGCGCCGCCGCCGACGCGGGCGATGCCGAGGAACGCCGCCGTGCGCGTCGTAATGGCGCAGCCGACCGACAGCTCATCTCGGTCACCGATGACAGCAAGGGTACTGGCAAGCACGCTAAGAAATAGTAAAAAGAGGTAACTATGGCAGAAAACAAAGACGAACAGCTCACCGACGAGGAGCTGGCACAGCTTCAGCTGGCAGAGGAGAACGAGAACGCCGTCGACCGTCTGGTCCAGGAGCTCGGCTGCCCCACGCGCCGCATCCGCCAGTTTGCCGCCCGCGTGCTGCACCTGCTTGCCGAGCGCGATCCGCAGCGCGTCGTGCCCTGCGTGCCCGCGCTGATCGAGGCGCTCGACCGCCCCGAGGCTCAGACCCGCTGGGAGGCTCTCGATGCCCTGGCGGCGCTCGCCACCACCTGCCCCGAGCAGCTGGGCGATGCCTTTGAGGGAGCCGAGACTGCACTGTTCGACGAGATCTCCTCCACGCTGCGCTATGCCGCCTTCCGCCTGCTGTGCGTGTGGGGTGCCACGAGCGTCGAGCGTTCGCGCGAGGCTTGGCCCATCCTGGACGAGGCCATCCAGTGCTACCACGGCGACCTTGAGTATCGCGACATGCTCGGTTGCCTGTACGAGTTTTGCCAGGGCGAGATCGACGCCGAGGTTGCCGAGAAGCTCGCGCTGCGCCTTAAGTTCGACGCCGAGAACGGCAAGGGCAGCTATCTCAAGGCCCGTTCGAGCGAGATTTGCGAAATGCTTGTTAAACGTTTTGGCCTGGATCTCTCCAAAAAGAAGAAGCGTGCTAGCGTTAAAAAAGCTGACGACGCCGAAGACGAGGAGTAACAGATTATGGCGCACGATGTAGTCCTGATTCCCGGTGACGGTATCGGTCCCGAGATTACGCAGGCCATGCGCCGCGTGGTCGAGGCCGCCGGTGTCCAGATCAACTGGAACGTCCAGGAGGCCGGCGCCGGCGTCATGGACGAGTTTGGCACGCCGCTGCCCCAGCACGTGCTCGATGCGGTCGCCGAGACCAAGGTTGCCATCAAGGGTCCCATCACCACGCCGGTCGGCACGGGTTTCCGCAGCGTCAACGTGGCCCTGCGCAAGCATTTTGACCTGTACGCCTGCGTGCGCCCCTGCCTGTCGCAGCCGGGCGACGGCTCGCGCTTCCGCGACGTTGACCTGGTCATCGTGCGCGAGAACACCGAGGACCTCTACGCTGGCATCGAGTTCGATGAGGGCGCTGCCGAGGTCGAGGAGCTCTCGCAGCTCGTCGAGCGCTCGGGCCAGAAGACCTTCGCCGCCGATTCCGCGATCTCGATCAAGCCGATCTCCATCGCCAAGAGCCGCCGTATTGTGGAGTATGCCTTTGAGTATGCCCGTCGCTGCGGCCGCAAAAAGGTGACGGCCGTGCACAAGGCCAACATCATGAAGGCGACCGACGGCCTGTTCCTACGCGTTGCGCGCGAGGTGGCCGCCAACTATCCCGATATCGAGTTCAACGACAAGATCGTCGACGCCACCTGCATGGGCCTGGTCCAGAACCCCAACGACTTCGATGTCCTGGTGCTGCCCAACCTGTACGGCGACATCGTGAGTGACCTGTGCGCCGGCTTGGTGGGCGGTCTGGGCATGGCCCCCGGCTCCAACATCGGTGCCGACTGCGCCATCTTCGAGGCAACGCACGGCTCCGCACCCGATATCGCAGGCAAGGATATAGCCAACCCCACGGCCGAGATCCTCTCTGCTGCGATGATGCTCGATCACCTGGGCGAGAACGACGCGGCCAATCGCATTCGTGCCGCCGTATCTGCCACGCTCGACGAGGGCGAGCAGGTTACCGGTGACGTGCGTCGTGCCCAGACCGGCTCCGTCGAGGGCGCTGTGGGCACGCAGGCCTTTGCCGATGCCGTTATCGCGCACCTGGTCTAAGGTACGCACGCTGCAAACGCCTAAATAGTACTTAAGCGTTTGCGTATAACCTGAGAATCAATACGCCCGGCGCTCTGTCGGGCGTATTCTATTGAAGACTATGTTTCCTAACAAGGAGTAACTGATATGGGTCTGATTCAAAAGAAGGACGAGAAGGACGAGATCGACGGCATCCAGATCATCGAGCGCGGCGAAGGCCCCGACGGTGACGAGGGCGAGAAGATCGATCTGGTCGCCGGCACGTCTGCCGAACATATTGCCGCCGGCACGACCGCCGAGGAGGAAGACGCTCGCCTGGAGGCAAAGATCGCCGCGGACGCCGCCGACGAGAACCTCATGCCCCAGGAGCAGGACGATGACGACGACTCCGACGTGGACGACCACGCTTGCAAGCACAAGAAGACGATGATTGCCGCCTTTGTGGTCGCCGTCGTGATTGCTGCCGTGGTCGGCTTCTTTATCGGCAACGGTGGTTTTGGCGGCAAGGGCGTCGGCTCGGCGACCCTGTCCGAGGACCAGCTCGATTCGACCGTGGCGAGCTATAGCTACAACGGCAAGAAGAGCGACATCACCGCGCGTGAGGCCATCGAGAGCCAGTACAGCCTCGACACCGTCAAGGACGACGACGGCAACTACACCGCTCCGTCTGCCGACGTTATCCTGTCCTACGTGCGCAACCAGATTCTGCTGGACGCTGCCGAGGACGAGGGCATTACCGTCTCTTCCAAGGAAATGAAGCAGTATGCCGAGGATTCCATCGGCACCTCCGACTACAAGACCATGGCCACGCAGTACGGCGTGTCCAAGGACCAGGCCAAGCAGATCGTCCGCCAGTCCGCGACGCTGCAGAAGCTCTACAAGAAGAAGGTGGGCGATAGCTCCGCAAGCATGCCGACCGCCCCGACCGAGCCTGCTGACGGCAACGAGGAGACCGCGAGCAAGGACTACGCCGACTACATCATCAACCTTGCCGGCGACGAGTGGGATAGCTCAAAGGGCACCTGGAAGGACGCCGATAGCACCTATGCCAAGGCCTTTGCCGATGATGCCTTTACGGTCGATAGCGCTACCTATAAGCAGGCCATGACCGCCTACTACACTGCTTATCAGCAGTATTCCTCGCAGGCTTCGAGCGCCAGCTCCAAGTGGACCGAGTATGCTAACGGCCTCTACGCCAAGGCTAACATCAGCATCTACGGCCTGTTTGCGTAAGGTTTGCCTGAGCCGCCGAGCGCGTAGCCAAAAATCTGATAAGCCCGCTAGAACGGATATCGTTCTAGTGGGCTTTTTGCACTGTGTGGAGGGCAATGGGAGAGGGTGGTTGTATGCAAATTTTGGGACACTTTATTCATATAAAGTGAAAACAATTTCGGCTAAACTGGTAGTAACAATGTGGTACCACTGTTCATCTGGTAGTAACCAATTTTGAGACGAAATCGAATGGAAATTGCTAAGAATTAGTTTGGTAATGAAATATATGCAACATGTCTACCTGCGCAAATTACCGTTTACGGGCCAAAAATAACCGTTTGGTAACGATATAGTAATTTGAACGAAATGTGGTGGACGTTTGAATTGAGTGTGTGCTACCGTACATACCAGCAACCCCAAATAGGGACTGGGTTGTCTAAGTTTGCGCATCAATGCCGGCAAGCGGAGAAGCCGGTATGCACAAGGCGCGGACATGGAACTCGTTGGTGAACAACGAAAGAAAGGTTGGAGGAGATACCAATATGATGAAGTACCTCCAGAAGCTCGGCAAAGCGCTGATGCTTCCCGTCGCGGTGCTTCCCGTCGCAGGTATTCTTATGGGTGTGGGCTACCTGCTCGCTCCCGCAGTCATGGGTGCTGCCGGTGACACTACCGGTTTTGCCTATACCGCCGGTTTCCTGCTCATCAAGGCAGGCGGCGCTCTTATCGATAACATGGCCTGGCTGTTCGCAGTCGGCGCCGCTGTCGGCCTTGCCGACGATCACGATGGCACCGCTGGCCTCGCTGGCCTCGTCGCCTTCCTGATGATCCAGCAGCTCCTGAATCCTGCTGTTGTTGGCACCATTCGTGGTATGGACGCCGATGCTCAGACCGCTTGGCTTGCCACGACCGAGGGCATCGCGTTCTCCAAGATCGCTGGTAACTCCTTCATCGGCATCCTGTCCGCCGTCATCGGTGGCACTTGCTACAACAAGTTCAAGGACACCCGTCTTCCCGACTGGCTGGCCTTCTTCTCCGGCAAGCGTTGCGTCGCCATCATGACCGCCGTCATCTGCATCGTCGTCTCTGTCGTCCTGCTCTTTGCTTGGCCGCTCATCTTCGGTGCTCTTGTTGCTCTTGGTGAGGGTATCGCCGCCATGGGTGGTATCGGCGCTGGCATCTACGCCTTCCTTAACCGCCTGCTCATCCCGACTGGTCTGCACCACGCACTCAACAACGTGTTCTGGTTCGACACCATCGGCCTGGGCGACCTGACCCACTTCTGGGCTGGCGAGACCTCCGCTGACGTCAAGTGGAGCCTCGGTATGTACATGTCCGGCTTCTTCCCCTGCATGATGTTCGGTATCCCGGGTGCTGCCCTGGCTATGGTTCAGACCGCTAAGAACAAG
>CAJMSL010000027.1 GCA_905216045.1 uncultured bacterium | reverse complement strand
AGATCGTTAGATACTTCGCAAAGCGACGAGGCCCGGAACGCAACGGCATTGCGCCCGGGACTCGTCGTTTTTCTTCTCAACTATTTTTTAACGCAGATAAATTGATTTCTGCTTATTTTCCTGCGTAAAAAATGTCAGCGTCACTGCTTCGATGCCCTTTGGTCAGTCGTTAGCAAAACTTGCAAAATTTAGCAAAACTTGCAAAGGAGGTACCGTGGAGTACAGCAAGAACCCCTTTACCCCAACATTTGGAAGCGTCCCTCCCTTTCTAGCGGGTCGCGAGCATATCCTGCGTGACATCAACCGTGGCTTTATCAACGGCCCGGGAGATCCCAACCTGTCGACTATTTTTACGGGCGCAAGGGGAACGGGCAAGACGGCGCTTCTCTCGCTCCTTTCAGAAACGGCGCTTGAACACGGCTGGATCGCAGCAAATGTCTCCGCCATGCCAGGCATGCTCGAAGATATTATCGAGCGAACCAAAGAAGCGGCAGATAGCTACCTCTCACAGCCTCACGCACGCATAAACGGCGTTCAAATTGGTCCAGTGGGCATCGATTGGACATATGCTCAAGAGGCCCAGGGCAACTGGCGCACACGTATGAATGGCATCTTTAAACAACTCGAAAAACATGACATCGGACTTCTCATCACCATCGATGAAGTCACCGTCGATCTCGAAGAAATGCTTTAATTTACCTCTGTTTATCAGCACTTTGTACGCGAAGGTAAAAAAGTTGCCCTACTCATGGCAGGACTGCCCTACAAAGTATCGGCGCTGCTGCGCAACGATTCCGTCTCGTTCCTCAGGCGTTCCCAATATCATCAGTTAGGACGAATCACTGACGTTGAAATTGCAAACGCATTCCGCAAAACCGTTGAGGCCGGAGGCCGCTCAATCACGCCAGAAGCGCTCGAGGATGCCGTGAAGGCCGTCGACGGATTTCCCTATATGATGCAGCTCGTCGGATATCGCACATGGGATGTTTCGGAGAACTCGCCCAAAATCAGTGCACCTGATGTACAGCAGGGTTCTCTGCTTGCCCACATGGAGCTGCGCGATCGAATTCTCGAAACGGCCTATCGGGAGCTTTCCGATAAAGACATTGAGTTTTTGCTCGCGATGCTGCCCGATTCTGGCCCCAGCAGGGTCTCGGAGATAGCCAAACGCATGGGCGTCGCCAGCAACTACGCAAGCCAATACAAACGCCGCCTCCTCGAGGACGGCGTTATCGGGGAACGTGGACGTGGTCTCGTTGGCTTTGACATTCCCGCGTTCAGGGAATTCTTGAACGAGAAGGCGTTTTAGCACGCCGGAATTGTCCGCGGAAGCATCAACGCATGGCAATCAGCATTCCTCTTGGTAAGGATAGCAAGCATTTTCCACCAACACCGATTGCCATGCGTTCTTCTTGCCCTTAGGCGAGCTTGCGGGCGAGCTCGCGCACCTCTTCCAACTTGGACGAGGAGGCCATGCTGTCGCGCTCGGTCATACCGCTGATGGTGATAATGCCTTGGTCCTCCCACTTGCAGTACGCGCAGGTTGACTTGTACATAGCGATCGCCGCATCATAGACGCCCTCGCTGTGGCTATCGAGCAAAAGGGCCGTCTTGGTGAACGGGAAGCCCGTAGCACCGAAGGCGTACAGGCGGTCGATGGCGGCCTTTTCCTGCGCGGTGATATCGAACCAGTAGACAGGCGAGGCGAAGACGACCATATCTGCGTCTTTCAGCGACTCGATCACGTTGGCCATGTCATCCTTCTGCACACAGGTACCCTCATGGGCGAAGCAGTACCGGCATCCCAAGCAGCCGGCGATCTTTTTGCTGGCAACGCGGACGACCTCGACCGTATTGCCACCCTCACGCGCGGTCTCGGCAAACGCCTCGACCATGGTGTCGGTATTGGCGCCCTTGCGAGGGCTACCACTCAATACAACGATATTCATAGAAATCTCCCTCCTTCATGCCGCAGGCGCGCGGCACACATTTCGTTGTAACCAAAACAGATGGAGCTATTCAGTCGTCTGCAGGCCACATCTCTTGTTCGTGTTCTCTAGACACAATCTTATTGGCTGACAACTCCTCAACTGTCTTGATTCTCTCTACGAGAATTGAACAGCGAATCGTTGGCCGCAAAGTGTCGACTGTGGGAAAATTAACTAGAGCTTTCTCCTGCTCGCGTGAGCGTTCACGTGTATGATCCTGACCGAATCGGGCAGGCGCAATATAGATCCACGGAAACCGGCCTACGAACAAGGAGCGCCTTATGTATGGACAGCATGTTGCACCGCAAACCCAAAACAAACGCACTGGCCTGACTATCCGCAACGTCAAGCTTCATGCAGGCGCCAGAGTCGTTGCCTTCGGCGTAAGCATTCTTATGGCAGGGCAGCTTTTGCTACCCTGCGCAGCACTGGCGACCGAAATGCCCGAGCCCGATGTCGCAGCACCCATCACCTGCGACGAAGCCAACGCGGAAGGCAGCCTCACAGCAACCACCGTCGTCGATCATTACTACGATTTGGAGCTCCCTCCTGCCTTCATGTTGATCCAGAATGAGGCATTTGTATACGATTTCCCCGACAAACCCGAGGACTTCATCTACGGGCTTAACGACACCGTCCATCTCTTCAAGATCGACACCGATACCGAAAGCCTTATAAAAACCGAGAACCCCAAAGAGGCCAGCGTCTCTATTGCCCTGACCATGATCGACATTCTCGTTAGAGCAACCGTAGGCTTTACAGGCAGTTACGCCGACGACCAAATCCCTTACAGACTGAACCTCAGCAGCTCAACCCACCTTGGCACACACGTTGACCGTGACTTCGACAGCGGGCAGGGGATTATGCACGAGACGCGGCACGATTACTACATCCGTTACATCTTCGACAGCGACGTACACTTGATTGCAACCGATACGAGCGGTTCCAAACCCGATCCAAGTGTTAAGCCGAGCCCAGAGGTCAAACCCGAACCGGAAACCAAACCCGAGCCCACACCGCAGCCCAAAGCAGAAAAACCCGCGGCAAATCCCGTTTCCACCAAGGCAGTAGCGGCGGTTAAACCAGCCAGGACCACCCTACCCGCGACGGGCGACAACGGCGCGATGGCAGTCGCCCTGAGTGTTGCCGGTGGCGTAGTTGCATCAGTTGGCATTTCCGCAACAAGGCGTCGCAACCACTAGCTAAAGCAAATACGCCATTCACACAGGCAAACAGCCAAGCTCCAACGAAAACGGTCCAGCCATTCGACTGTGCCGCACTCCAGTAGTTCGTGGAAGACATCAAAGAAGTATCCCAGGCTCCCTTGAGCTGTGCGACAGACAGATCAGGTTTGGGAAGTAGAACGGCCCTTGCGCGAAGCGTGAATCGGGCAAGTCTGACGTTTATTCCCAGGGCCAAGCAGGACCGGAGGTTTTATTGGTGGCTCTTGCGGGCGGCGCGGGTTTTGGCGAGGACGTAGGCATCGGGATCGTCTTTGAACCAGGGGCAACGACGCACGCCGGAAACCATGCAGCGGTGGGGGCAGCCGCCCATGCACATGGGCAGAATGTGGTGCACGGATGATTGGGCGTCCGCAGGCTGAGTGAAGCCATAACAACACTTCGCGCATCGAGCAGTTTGAGTCGGCGTGCGCATGTCGGCGCCATACCGGGAAGGGAGGGCCTTCTTGTGGGGCGGACGACCCCATTGCAGTCTCCTTCCGCTCTAATCCTGCGGGAACGACAGCGGCCGTAGGAGTACCGCTACCGTACTCGTAGCGGTACTCCACCCCTAAGCAGCGTGTCCACTACGGAACAATTGTCTTGTAATAAGCGCCGAAGTCTGCGAGCGAGTCCATGATGGGCATCATCTGGCGGCCGAGCTCCGTAAGGCCATACTCAACGCGGGGAGGATTCTCGCCATAGTCATGGCGAAAGACCAGCCCATCATCCTCCATCTGCCGCAGGCTATCGGTAAGCACCTTCTGAGAGATTCCCTCAAGGTCGCGGCGCAACTCGTTGAAACGCCAGGGTCGCACGCGCAAGTTACGGATAATGAGCAGCTTCCACTTGCCGCCAATGAGCGCTACCGCCGTTGCGACCGGACACTCCGGAAGCTCCTCTTTCGCCATCACGGGAGACTCAACCTCCTTGACCATACCGGTTTCACAAAAAAGTACGCAGTTACAAATATGTGCGTACTCGTATTTGCATGCGCATTCGCGTTGAATATATCTCACGCAGGAGATACCTGCAAGGTAAATCAACCCCAAGAGAGGAACCATTATGGCTAATTATGCAAAGACCCACATCGGTAATGAGAGCCGTGTCGAGCTGCACGAGGTGCTCGGGCTTACCGGGGCAGAGGTGAGTGTCAACAATCTTCCCGCCGGCGCTGGCGTTCCGTTTGTCCATGCACACAAGGAAAACGAGGAAATCTATGGCGTGCTCGAAGGCGCCGGCTCGGTCACGATCGACGGTGAGGAAATCGAGCTTGCAGCCGGCGACTGGCTGCGCATTTCCCCCGCCGCACACCGTCAGTTCCGCGCCGCATCCGACTCGGGCATCACATACGTCTGCATTCAGGTCAAGCAGGGATCCCTCGATGCCTTCACGGCCGACGACGCTATCATGTTCTAATTCGCGATCGGTGTGCAAGGGGCCGATACCGCTCGCATGCCTCCTTCGGAATAGGCGCTGAGCAGCTCCTGAGCGCGGGCAAACTCGGGCCCTCGCCTCCAACCGAGCAGGCGGTTGACCGCGAGATTTCCCTGGACGTTGTGGACGAAGATCAGATAGGCGTCCTCGCGTGAAAGCCCGGTCTCCTCCATGATCGAGGGAACCATCTGCTCAGCGCCGCACTCGACGACGCGTTGCGCCACCCGGGCGTACGCGTCGTCATCCGAGTAGAGCAGATAATAGTCGTCGTTTGCCGGCGGGCGCTGGCAAAGGGCGCCCGCCTCCGTTCCCTCGAGCGGCGGCGCCGCCGCCAGGGCCTCGTCGATAAGTGCGTCGAGCAGCGCGAACTTATCCTCGTAGTGCAAATAGAACGTGCCGCGGTTGATATCGGCGCGGCGGCAGATATCCGCCACCGTCATCCTCGCGAAGCCGACCTCGGCCAGCAGCGCAAAGAACGCCTCCCGTATGACCGAGAGCGTATAGCGTCGACGACGATCGATCTTCCCCTCTTCCATGGCCCCTCCAATTGCAGCGCTCAACAATATCCAGAAGCCGCTCGTTTATCGACAGCAGCTCGAAACTGTTCATTGCTCTGACGCAAATCAACATTGATACTTTTTATAGACACCTGTTCATTGTAGTTGAAAGAGAGTATCAAGTGACTCTATACGAGCGGCTCGTTATCGAACTCACCAACCAATCGTTTTCCCATCAGGCCGCCTACCGCACCGGCGGCACGCCCTATGAGCTGAGTGCCCGCGAGCCCGAGCACTACGACCAGCAAATCGAAACGTTTGCCCGTATGATCGATGAAGCCGATTGCGTGCTTGTAGGCGGGGCCTCCGGGCTCTCCGCGGCGGGCGGCGGCGACTTCTACTACGAGGACAACGCGACCTATCGCAGGCATTTCGGCAAATTCGCCGAGCGCTACGGTTTCAGGGGCGCTTTTGAAGGGTCGTCCTACCGCTGGCCCACCGCCGAGTCGCGCTGGGGCTACCTTGCCACCTTCCTCGACACCACGCTCAACGCCCCGCTGCGCGAGCCCTACAAAAATCTCGACGCCATTCTTACCGAGAAAGACTTCTTCGTTCTCACCACCAACCAGGACACGCAGTTCATGAAAATCTACCCTTGGGAGAAGGTGGCAGAGATCCAAGGCGACCACCGCTTCTTCCAGTGCTCCCGTTGCTGTACCGACGAGGTATGGGACGCCATCGAGCCGGTCTCTCGTATGGTAGAGGCCATGGGAGCCGGCCTAGAGGTTCCGCCAGAACTCGTGCCACGCTGCCCGCACTGCGGGGCAGAGGCGTTCCCTTGGGTTCGCGGCTACGGCAACTTCCTGCAGGGCGAGCTCTACGAGGAGCAGTACCGCAAGGTGTCCGACTGGCTCGACGCGCACGCGCGGCAGAAGATTCTCTTCCTTGAGCTGGGCGTCGGCCGCATGACACCCGCGCTTATCCAGGAGCCGTTCTGGGCCCTCACAGCGCAGTTGCCGCAGGCCGGCTACGTCGCCGTGAACAACAGGACCCAGTTTCTCCCCCGTGCAATCGAGGATCGGGGGCTCGCCGTTCGTGCCGATATCGCCGACGTGCTCGCCGACGTGCGCAAGACGCTGGGTAGGTAGCGCATGGAAACGGTAAAAGCGGTTCGTATCGGCCAGGCACTTGCCGAGGCGGATCTTGTCATCATCGGCGCCAGCAACGGGCTCGACATGGCGGAGGGGCTCAATCTCTTCTGCGCCGACGCCCATTTCCGAGAGGCGTACGGGGACCTCGCCCAGGCCGACGGCATCGGCTGCATACTGCAGGGGCTCGCCTCTCCAGATGCAAACGTACGACGCCGATGGGCCGAGCGGTTCCATCAAAAGGAGTATGTCGAGTATGAGCCCAGCCCGCTCATGAACAGGCTGCGGCATCTTACGGAGCACGCTGACACCTTCGTGATCACGTGCAATATCGACGGACACTTCGCACGTGCAGGGTTCAACGAGAACAGCGTGCTCGAGACGGAGGGGAGCACGCGCGCGTCGATTGACGAGCAGCGTCTCGCCCATCCAGATGCCCTCGCCATGGCACAGCTCGAGGAACTCGAGCGCCTTGTGCAAGCCCATCGCAACCACAAGGTTGCCATCCTCGAACTTGGTGTGGGACTGCGCAACGGCGTCATAAAGCGCATGCTCGCTCAGGTCGCGAACGTCTGCGAACACGCCACCTACATCGTGTTCAACTACAGTCAGGCCATGGTGCCCGATGCATCGTGCGAGACGATTCTCGTTGACGGCGATATGACCCCGGCTTTCGAGGAGATTGCCCAATGCCGTCTCTAGAGAGGGAAGCGTATAGGCTTCGAAGTCTTATCGACGATGCCGCCGCCATCATCGTCGGCATCGGCTCGGGCATGTCGAGCGCCGCCGGGTTCAACCATTACAACCGCGCGGGCATGGCGCGCGCCGGAATGGCGGACTGGCAGCAAGCCTTTGGCTTCAAGAGCCTTTTCGACGGCTTCTACCACCTCTACCCCAGCCTCGAACAGCAATGGGCATACTATGCGCGATACATCGATTTCATGCTGCGAGAGTCTGCCTCGCAGCCCTATCTCGACCTGCGGTCCCTCATCGGCCATAAGGATTACTTCATCCTGAGCACCAATGTGGACACCCAGGTTGAGAAGACGTTTCCTGCCGAGAGGACCTGCAACTATCAGGGAAGCTTCGCGCACCTTCAGTGCAAGCAACCATGCTGCGACGAGCTCTTCGATGCGAGTCCCTACGTCGAGCGCATGCTCGCAGGCATGGCGGGGTTCGAGATCCGCAGCGAGGATGTCCCCCCGATGCCCGCACTGCGGTTGGCAGCTTGTGCCGTGGGTGCGCGACGACACGTTTTTGCAGGGCACGGCATGGCGCGAGGGCCTCAAACGATATGAGCACTTCGTGCGCGAGCGTGGTAGTAGCCGCGTGCTGTTGCTGGAGCTCGGCGTGGGCGAGATGACCCCCGGCATCATCACACTCCCGTTCTGGAGCATGACCGCAAAGCTGCCGGATGCGCACCTGTTAAGCGTAAACATCTCGGGCGACTCGGCGCCGCTGCAGCTTGGAAGCAAGGCAGAGGCAATCCAGGCCGATTTGGGTGCCCTGCTCTCGGCGGCGCGGACGGCGAAGGTATTTAAGCCTCCCCGTTAGTCGCTGTAAGGTATTCCTCGTCGTCCACGGGCTCCAACCACTCGTTAGAGGTCTCCTCGCCCGGAACCTCCACCGCGAGATGGGAGAACCAGCTGTCGGGCGCCGCGCCGTGCCAGTGCTTTACGCCCGCGGGAATATTTACTACATCGCCAGGGCACAGTTCCTGTGCCGGTTTGCCCCATTCCTGGTAAAGCCCTCGACCAGCCACGCAGACGAGGATCTGTCCGCCACCGCTTTTGGCGTGATGTGTGTGCCAGTTGTTGCGGCAGCCGGGCTCGAACGTCACGTTGTAGACGCCAACCTGCTCGGTAGAAAGGGGCGCGAGGTAGCTTTGCCCGATAAAGTACTTCGCAAATGCGTCGTTCGAAGCACCGATGGGAAAGACCATCTCGTTTTGATGCTTGGTTCTTGCGTCGGCGGCATCGTCATCCGCCCAGACCTCCTTCGCCATGCGGAAGGCTGCCCATGCCTTGGGCCATCCCGCATAAAACGCCGCATGCGTAAGGATTTCCGCTATCTCAGCCCTGGTCACCCCGTTGTTCTTTGCGGACATCAGATGATATTTAAACGAAGAGTCCGTCAGTCCCTGCGCCATCAGGGCCACAACCGTCACCACGCTGCGGTCTCGAAGGGAGAGCCCGTCTTCTCGACTCCACACCTCGCCGAACAGCACATCGTCATTGAGCTGTGCGAATTTGGGGGCGAAGTCCCCCAGGGCATCTCTACCTGCCGTCTGTTTAATTGCCATGATCGATTTCCTCCTGTCGATGGTTTTGAGTGCAAAACTGCTTCCGCGCAGCTAAGCCGCGCCTAGACTCCCATGCCCATTCGTTGCACCTGCTCCAGAGCAAAATGCCCCGTGCTTTCGCCCACTTCGTTCACGCCGCCGGCAAATACCGTTCCGACAAGCGTGCGCCTTTGGCGAAAATCCCTTGCGCTCCCGATTTGTATTGACGAGAATGAAGGTAATGCCTAAACCTAACTTTAGGTCAAGGAGTAAATTCAGGATTTGTCCGGAGGGACCATGTACACAATCGGACAGGTAGCGGAGATGTTCGGTCTGCCCGTTTCCACACTGCGGTATTACGACAAGCAGGGGCTGTTCCCAGGATTGGAGCGGACGTCCGGCATTCGCCGATTCGGCGATACAGAACTCGAGGCGCTTCGGGTCATCGAATGCTTAAAGAAGGCTGGGATGGAGATTAAGGACATCCGACTGTTCATGGAATGGTGTGCGGAGGGCCCATCGACATATCCCAAGCGCAAGGCCATGTTCGAGGAGCGAAAGGCCCACATGGAGTCGGAGATCGCGAACATGAACCGTGCGCTGGATATGTTGAAGTTCAAATGCTGGTACTACGAGCAGGCGATCCAAGATGGCAACGAGGATAGAGTGAAGGCGCTGATTCCCGACAATTTGCCGGAAGAAATCAAAGATACCTACGATAACGCCCACACTCAATAATGCCGCCCGATGCTCAAGGGGCTTTGGCAAGGAGTCGTTTTAGGCAGACATGCAAAAAGAAAGCCTCCGAACCAGAAGGTTCGGAGGCTGTTATTCCCGTTATTTCGCTGGTGGCTTTGCCCTATGGCGACGCCGAAACAGCATCAGGCGGTACTCGACGGTATCAAAACGCGAGTTCAGAAGCCAGTTCCCGTTGTCCCCATAGGTATAAGCGCATCTGCTCGCGATTGCCTATCGATGCTCTGTCTCGAGCACGGCAGACACCGCATCGAGGAACTCCCGCACATGGTCTGCGGGGTGCGACGAATGAAGCAGCCCGTAAGACACGAGACAGTCCCAATCGGTAGGGACGGTTTTGAGCATGGGGTGGACGTTGGCCCACAACGGCAGCGTCGCAAGCGCGAGGTCCTCGTTCGCGCCGCGATTGAACACCTCCGCCCGATATTGCGGGAAGTCTACGAGCGCGATTTGAGGATGATGCAAGAGTATCTCGTCGCGCACGCGGTCGATTTCGGCGTTCCAGCCCCGGCGTATAAGCATAAGACTGTGATTGTGGAGGTCGTCGAATGTGACGATGTCGCGTTTGGCGAGTTCGTTGTCGACGGGAACGGCGCACCAGAGCGGCTCGCGCGAAAGCTCGAGGCCCAGGCACCCGCGCTCTTTAAGAAAGGCATCGTCGAAAATCCCCGCCACGATATCCATGTCTTGCCCGAGGTTCGCCAAACCGCGCGCCGCCGAGGGTGTGTTTTCAAACGTGACCACCTGAAGGCTCATGCCAGGGCAACGCTCCTTCACCTTCGGCCACAGCTTCGTGAGCGGCGTGCTGGGCGTCATGAGCGACACTCCCACGCGGATGATGCGCTTCTCTCCACGCTCGGCGACGCGGGCGCGTGCGATTGATTCTTGAGAGTACTGCACGATATGGCGGGCGTCGGCGAGCAGCGACCTGCCTGCTCGCGTAAGCGAAAGCCCCTGATGCGATCGGTGGAACAGCGTAAGGCCTAGCCGCGACTCCAGCAGGTTCATCTGCTTGATGACGGCCGTGGGCGTGATGAAGGACTCTTGTGCCGCTTTGGAGAAGCTGCCCGCCTCCGCCACGCAGATGAAAGTGTCAAGCTGTGGGTTGTACATCGATCCTCCTGTCACGCATTATGTGCCGTATATACCCCATGGTTATATCCATCATTCCAACGTGAACTTCTCGCACGTCAGTAAACGCCGTAGCCTTGTATTCGAAAAGTCACCATTAAGGAGGAGACCATGGAGTATCTGAAGCTCAACAACGACGTAGAGATGCCCATCGAGGGTTTGGGCACCTTCCTCATGACCCCGGCCGAGGCCGAGGCGGCCGCAACCGCCGCGCTCGCGGCTGGCTACGAGCACATCGACACCGCCAACGCCTACATGAACGAGCGCGCCGTGGGCCGTGCCATCGCCAAGAGCGGCATCGCGCGCGACAAGATCTTCGTCTCCACCAAGCTCTGGCCGAGCGTCTACGACGCGGGCATGCCGGCGGTGGACGCCACGCTCCAGCGCCTGGGGCTCGACTACGTCGACATGCTCATCCTGCACCAGCCGGTAGGCGACTACCTGGCCGCGTGGCGCACGATGGAGGAGGCGTACCGCGCAGGCAAGGTGCGCGCCCTCGGCCTCTCCAACTTTCCGCAAAACAAGATCGCCGAGGTCATCGAGGTCGCCGACATCAAGCCGCAGCTCGTGACCGTTGAGTGCCACCCCTACCACGCCCAGCACGACCTGCGCGCCTACCTCGCGCCGTACGGCACGGTGATCGAGGCGTGGTACCCGCTCGGCCACGGCGACAAAGGTCTTCTGGAGGAGCCCGTCTTCGTCGCTCTCGCCGAGAAGTACGGCAAGACCCCAGCCCAAGTGATCCTGCGCTGGCACGTGCAGATGGGCACCTCCATCATCCCCGGCTCCAAGAACCCCGCCCACATCGCCGACAACGCGAACATCTTCGACTTCTCCCTCACCGAAGACGAGATGGCCGAGATTGCTAAGCTCGACGGGACCATGACCTACTACACCGCCACTGAGGAAGCACTCGCGGGCTACCTGGCCATACGCCCCGATTTCGACGCGCAGGAGTAGCGCTCAGACGATAACGGACCAACCAAGCCGCCGCCGAGGACCAGTCGGCTGTCGAGGACGAGCCCGCCGCAGTGCCCGCTGCAGACGGTAACGTCCTCGTGGCCTACTACTCGGTACAGGGCCACACCGCTGTCGTAGCTCAGGCCATCGCCGACGAGCTCGGCGCCGATCTCTTTGAGGTGACGCCTAGAACCCGCGGGTTATAGCCCCGTGCGCACCCCAGCGTTATAGAACCCTCACCAACGGAAACTTCCGCCGGCGCGGCGCCCCTCGTATGGTGGATACGTCAAGTTGCGAGAAAGGAAGGCACCATGGACTACATCACCTTGAACAACGGCGTCAGGATGCCGCAGCTCGGCTTCGGCGTGTATCAGATCCCGGACGCCGCGGAATGTCAGCGCGCCGTGGAGGACGCGCTCTCGGTCGGCTACCGGCTGCTCGACACGGCCGCGAGCTACGGCAACGAAGAGGCGGTCGGGGCCGCCATTCGTGCGAGCGGCCTGCCGCGCGACGAGGTGTTCGTGACGACCAAGCTGTGGATGTCGGATGTGAGCTACGAGGGGGCCAAGCGCGGCTTCGACGCGTCGCTCAAGAGGCTGGGGCTCGACTACGTCGACCTCTACCTCATCCATCAGCCGTTCGGCGACGTCTTCGGCGCGTGGCGCGCCATGGAGGAGCTCTACGAGCAGGGCGTTATCCGCGCCATAGGCACAGCTAACTTCTACCCCGATCATCTCGCAAACCTCATCTCGTTCAACCGCATCGCCCCCGCCGTGAACCAAGTCGAGTGCAACGTGTTCTTCCAGCAGCGCGAGGCGCAGGAGTACATGGTCGGCAAGGAGGTAGCCATGGAGGGCTGGGCGCCCTTTGCGGAGGGCAGAAACGACCTCTTCCGCAACGAGGTCCTCGCTCGCATCGGCGAGGCGCACGGCAAGACGGTCGCCCAGGTCGTGTTGCGCTGGCTGCTGCAGCGCGGTGTGGTCTGCATCCCTAAGAGCACGCACCGCGATCGCATGGAGCAGAACTTCGACGTCTTCGACTTCGCGCTGGGCGACGACGAGATGGTCGCCATCGCCGCGCTCGACACCGGGCGCAGCGCGTTCTTCGACCACCACGACCCCGCCACCATCGAATGGATGTCCGGGCTCGTGCGCAACGTGTAGACGAGCGTCAGACCGCACTGATAACTTACTAGGAGGAATTGCCATGAACTCATTCACGTACGACCACCCTGTCAGGAACTACTTCGGCGAGGGGGCCATGGACCAGGCACTCGACGCCGAGATGGGTGCCATGGGCAAGACAGTAATGCTCGCCTACGGCGGAGGCTCGGTCAAACGGACCGGCGGCTACGGCCACGTGGTCGATAAGCTCACGAGCGCGGGCAAGCGCGTGGTGGACTTCGGCGGCATCATGCCCAATCCGACCTACGAGAAGTGCCAGGAAGGAGCCGCGCTCGCACGCGAGGAGCAGGTCGACTTCATTCTCGCCGTCGGCGGCGGGTCGGTCTTCGACTGCTGCAAGGTAGTCTCCGCGCAGGCGATGCTTGACGAGGACATCGAGACGTTCGAGCACGCCGACGGCAAGATGCCGAGTTCGTTCATCCCCATGGGCTGCATCGTTACGCTCTCCGGCACGGGTGCCGAGCAGAACAACGGCGCCGTCATCACCAACGAGGAGACGCACGTGAAGGGCGCCTATCTGGGGGCGATGCCCATGTGGGCGGCGCTCGACCCGGCACTCACGCTCACCGTACCGCACGCGCAGTTCATGAGCTGCGCGTTCGACACGCTCTCGCACTGCATGGAGAGCTATTTCGGAAGCCCGCGCGGACGCAACGTCACCGACGACATCAACCTCGCCATCCAGCGTAACGTCATCCGCAACATGCGCCTCATCGCGGACGACGACCAGAACCTCGATGCCAGAAGCGAGCTCGTATACGACTCCGCCATGGCCGAGAACGGCGTGCTCAAGATCGGCAAGTCAACGGACTTCCAGGCGCACATGATCCAGCACCAGTACGGCGCGTACACCCACACCAACCACGGAATGGGCCTCGCGGTCATCCACCCTGCGCTCTACCGCCACCTGGCCCCCGAGGCGCCCGCGCAGTTCGCCCGCTGGGCGCGCGAGGTGTGGGACGTCGACGCCAAGGGCAAAGACGACCTTACGGTGGCGCTCGAGGGCATCGACCGCCTGCAGACGTTCATCGGCGAGATGGGGCTTCCCACGAGCTTCGCCGAGATGGGCTCCGACGCGTCCGACGAGACGCTGCACAAGGTTGCGGACACCTGCGTGCTCACCGGCGGCTGCGCCAAGAAACTGGAGCGCAGCGAGGTGTTCCAGATTCTGACCGAGTGCCTCTAGATCGGCGGGGGTCCCGATCCGCCCGCGCCGAAGGAAACAGGAAGGCTCCTCGTTTTTCACGAGGAGCCTTCTGAGTTTTTGCCCGATTGTGAAACCATGTGGCTTGCAGGTGCGGCGGTTGCGAAACGCCCCCATCGGTCGCCATCAGAACCGTACGAAACCGTATGAAAAAACAGAGCAAATGTTCTATTACTACTCCCACTCGATAACTAATCCAGTCCGAGTGTTGTCGATGCGTGTCGCGTCGTACCGCCCGAGGACTGATTCGTGCGCAATTTGGGCGAATCAGTCCTGTGATTCGCGATTTCGGGAATGACTAAATTGATTCGCGAAACCGCAGGTCGCCTTTTTAATCACTCCCGGGTTTCCGTAGGGATTCGTAGCGAGTGGCTTGGAAAAGGGTGATTCGGAAGATCAGAGGACAGGGGCGGGAAAGCCCCCTTGGCAGCATCCCGCTACTTGATCATCTTGCGGCGCGCTTGCTTGAGCCAGTTCTTCTTGAACGTGCCTATGCCGCCGAAGAACTTGTTGTAAGTCTCGCCGTCTTCCTTCGCCGCGTACTTGCCCGCCGCAAGCTCGATGGTGCAGAGGTAGTCCGCTGCTTGCTCGAGACGGTAGTCGGTCATCGAAGTCTTGCGCCGCTCGACGACCCCTTTGGAAAGCACGAAGCCGATCGACTGGTCGAGCGCCTGCTTCACGATGTCCTGGCCGTTGTCGTAATAGACCTTCACCTCGTCGAAGCTTTGAAAGAATTCTAAGCGATCAAACAAAAGGCCCGAAATATCGCGCTTCATGCGCGAGGTGAGCTTCGCCAGATCCTCGAACTCGCTTCTGCGGTAGACGAACGTTCTATAGGAGACGGGAAGGCGCTGAACCAGAACGTTGAACGAGTACAGCATCTTCTTGCGCGCCCGCAGGTCGATCCCCTCGTACGGCCCGTGGCCGTTCAGCAGCGGCTCAGAATGGAACGGTATGTTCGGGAGGTCGGAGCTGGCGAGGGACTGCTCGTATCGGGAGACCTTGTCGGCAATGCCCTCCGACTGGTCGTGGACCACGAGGGTCAAAAGGTAGTACCGGGCCTTTCCGCCCCGATCGCCGCTCTCGTCGACGAATATGCTCAGGTCTCGCGCCAATATATGCCCCTGGATAGAATAAAAGCCGGGGGATAAGCCCCCGGCACTTGGAGGTAGCTGAAACAGCCACCAAAATTCTTATACCAGATCTAAGCCGGCTATGCAAGGATTCCCGCAACGCGAGTGGGTTTCTGGCACTGGAGATTCCGAGGTGCAGCATGCCCCCGCCGATTGTCGGCGTGTTCCGTACGGGCAACTTGCCTGCTGAGGCAAGTGAGCCCCGGCGACTTGCATCAGCGGTCGTACCGAGGCTAACTGGTTTGCATTGTAGCGCATGCATTCTGTTCGCGAGGTCTTAAGTGTCCGATGTGCGAATCAACCCCTTATTCGCGGGTTCAGGAATGGCTCGATTGATTCGCGAAACCGCAGGTCGCTTCATGCGCACCGGCATCGCCCTACGAATATGCAACCTTGTTGACGCCGACGAGCCCTCGCTCAAAGAAGACGACGTCTGCGGTGTGCAGGCACGCCGTTTTCACGGATGGCGCAGAGAGTCGGGGCGCCGTCGAAACGGCGGCTGTCTTTACCCTTGCCGTTTTAATGCTCGCCCCTTTGATGCCGAGCATCGAAAGCAGGTGCTTGGGAACCTCGTAGTCTTGCTCGATGAGGCCAAAGAATGTGACGCCGGAATCGACGCACACCTTCATGACGCAAGACGAGACGGGCTTGAACGCCATGCTTCCCGCCGCTCCGCCGACGAAGGATCCAATGAGCACAGGGAGGGTCGCCCCGCCTGTCAGGGCGGTCGCGACAGCGGCTCCGCCGAGCATCATGACGGTTGAGAACACGGATTGGCCCATGTTGCTCGCCATCTCGACGGGCTCGATCCTCCCCGACGCCACGAGATAGGAGTTTCGGCACGCCTCCATGGTTAGCACGACGAGTGATGCGATGACGTTCGCGCCCCTCGATCCCATTGCGGCGGCCTTTACCGTCTCGCCGAAGGCGCCCTTTGCTGCTGCGGCAGTGATTGCCGCGGTCGCCGATCCGGACACGAACCCGTTGGTGGCGCCGGCGCATGCCGCCGTCCCGATGGACTTCAAGTGCTCGTCGTCGATTTCTCCTTCCGCGATCAGGTAATCGATGGCGCGGTAGATCTCGGGGGCAACGCTCAGGGCGGCGCTCAGGGCGGCGGCTGTGCCGCCGGCCTTGAGCGATTGCTTCACTATGTCGCTCGCAGCGATTAGTTGGGACGTGGTCATGCCGTCGTCCGCAGGGTCGAGCTTCTTCTTGTTCGAGACGTCGATCGCCTTTCGGCGCATCTCCTCGTTCGTGGCGGGCCTGCCCTCGACGCCCTCAGGTGTCTCGATTCGGTCCGTCAGGTTGTCGCGCACCTTCGTCCAGCGCTGCACCTCTTCGTCCAAGCCGCGGCCTTTCGCGCGCTCGATGCGTATCAGCGTGTACTGCTTGGCTGCTTCAAGCTTGTCCGACGGGATCAGGCCGCCCATGTCGCCGTAGAGCAAGTCGTCTGGGGTTTTGCCCGCGAAGCCCTTCTCGACGGCCCACTCGTCAAAAGAGAGATCCGCATATCTTTTCGGCCTGCCGTTGTACGAATCGCGAAGCGTCGTCGCGAGCTTGCGCGCGATGTTCTTCGGGTCGGTCAGGAACTTGAGCTGGTACTGATCGGCGCCCCAGGCCACATCCGCAGACCCGAGGTCGTGCGAGTCGAGCCTGATGCCCTTGGCGTCGACCCTCTTAACGGCAGCGTCGACGTTCGCCGTCCCAAAGGCCCATTCCTCCGCCAGGAATCCCTTGAGGGAGTCCTGCGCCGCCTTGCTGTTTTTGTAGTGGTCGTAGGAGTTCATCGCGGAGTACAGCTCCTCGATGGCGGCCTCCACGCTGTTCACCCAGCTCGCAGCATCCATCCCGGCGGGCACGGCGGCGGCATGGCGCGCGGAGAACTCGAACCCCTTGTCGAAATCGTTCATCCCTACGCCTCGACGAAGCTCCTGAGCTTCTCGTGATAGAAGCGTTTCACAGCGTACTGGTAGCGTTGGTCGCGGATCTCGCCCGCCTTATGATGGAGGACGACGGCCTGGTTGATGCCGTTCGCGCCATCGGCGGCAGCCCTCCCGATGGTCTTGCCTACCATTTTGGCAAAACCAAGCACGGGATTGGAATCATTGCTTTCTTCGGGTTCCGCCGCCTTCTCTCCGGGGCGCAGGGCCGCGAGAAGATCATCGAACTCCATGCCATGCTCCCTTGCCCTTTCGAGGAACTTCCAGTAGTCCTCCTTGGAAGGCGGCTCGGTATTCACCGTGATGCAGGCGTGGTTCCCGCTCACGCCGATGTAGACGCCTTCCTCGTCGATGGCTTCGGGGTTGTCGAGCCGAATCGCATCGATGTAGTCTCCGGTGCCTTCCGGCCAGCCGACGAAGACGACCTTCTGACTCGACGAGATGCGGTCTGAGCGAACTGGTCCTCGTTGAAGATGGAGGCATCGACGCTGCCGTCGACGGGGCCGGTCGGACCAGCCTCTGTGTCATCGTTCTTTCCAATCATGTTGTAGAGAAGCTTGGAGAACTTGCCGGTGTTTCCGGCCTCGACAATAAGAAGCGATTCGGCGGTGTTGAACATCATGGGCAACCTATCTAGAGGAAATATATGGTTGAGACGATTATAACCCCGAGGTAAACAGCTATATTCAGCTGTCAACTTAATATCGAGAGGGTTTGTAAAGGCTACTCTTGCCCTACGCTGGGGGCGTGGAGCATTCAATATCAGACCACTGTCGGGTCTTTTCACTCCTGAATAGCACGCAAGCTCCTAAATGAAAATAATCGCAGGTAAAAGTGAGTGAAACGACAAAGAAAAAGTCTCCGTCCCAACGCGGGAACGGAGACTCGATGATCGTTTTTACCCACCGCCGTCGCTGGCGGCTTTGCCGTGACTCACGTACAAAACGAGACTCAGCGGCACAGTGCGGCACTCAAAAGTGCAAGTCAAAGTCCCATCGGCTTACTCCCACTCAATGACTAGAGCCCTGGTGTAATTGGATGGATTACCGTTCCGGGAACCGGTATCGACCTACCTGTCCGCCAAGCTCCTTCTTCAGCTCCAACCTAGCATCTGACTCGCGCCGCTATAAGCGGAAGCCGGAGAGCTGCGTCTTAGCCCCAGAAAATAAGGTTAGCCTTATCTTACTTCATGATTCGTGTGTTATAGTTAGAAGGCTCTAACTGTTTGGGGGCGATGGCCATGCTCGAACGCAAGGGCTTCTGGGACAAGAATGCCGGTCGGTACGACCGTTTCATGCGAAAGGACCGGGTGGCGTATGAGAAGATGTATGAGCTGATCAGGCCGGTGGTGAAAGCAAAAACCGTGCTGGAGGTTGCCACCGGCACGGGGCTTATCGCAAAGAGCATCGTGAATGCGGCGGCACACATCGAGGCTACAGACGCTTCTGTACAGATGATCCTTGAAGCAAAGCGGGACAATCAATCAGCAAAGCTGCACTTTTCCGTACAAGATATGTTCCGCCTGCCCTATGCACAGAAGTCCTTCGAAGTGGTGATCGCGTCCAACGCGCTTCACATAGTGCCGCATCCGGAAAAAGCCCTGCAAGAAATCAGGCGGGTGCTGAAGGACGGCGGCGTGCTCATCGCGCCAACTTTCACCCACGCGGGGAACTCGGTTTCCGGCAGGGCAAAAGCCTTTTTCATGAGTATGGCGGGATTCCCCCTCCACAGCAGGTGGACAAGCGAGGAATACCTGCGTTTCCTGCGTCAAAACGGCTGGGCGGTGCAGAAAAGCGCGGTGCTGAAGGCCGCGTTCCCGTTGACCTATGCGGAATGCACGAAATCGGAGGGGCCAGATGTCGTTCTTTGAAAACACCCGCAAGCCCGTAGGCCTCGGCTGAAAACTTATGGTTGCCATGATGAATCTGGGCCACAGCCCTGTGGCGCGGTGGGGACTTCGATTTCTACGACTTACGCCAAACGCCAAGGTGCTGGATTACGGCTGCGGCGGCGGGGCAAACATAAAACGGCTGCTGAAAAAATGCCCGCACATGGCGATAGGCATGAAGGTCATAGCGGCTGTGCTGGCAGCAATAATGACAGTATTAATCACAGAGGAAGAAGACTAAGAAAAGTATAAT
>CAJMSL010000026.1 GCA_905216045.1 uncultured bacterium | reverse complement strand
ATCGTTTGCCGGCGTCGGCGATCATCGCGTGCGTGCGTGGCCCACATCCGCGCCCGAACGGGCGCAAGGGTGCTTAAGGCCGACTTAATCACCCACGCTTGTTGTGTGTGACGGGCGCCCCCTCGGGCATAATGGAGCGCGAGAGGAGCACGCATGAACGAGCGCATTTTGGTAGTTGATGACGAGAAGGCCATCGCCGACTTGGTTGGTATCTACCTTACAAAAGAGGGCTTTGATGTCCAGATTGCCTATAGCGGGGCCGATGCCGCCAAGGCAATCTTGGAGCAGGAGTTCGATCTGGCGCTGCTGGATGTCATGCTGCCCGATATCGATGGGTTTGAGCTGCTGCGTACAATCCGTTCCAGCCATACCTATCCCGTGATCATGCTGACGGCGCGCGATGCCCAGCAAGACAAGATCGAGGGCCTTTCGCTTGGCGCGGACGATTACGTGGTTAAGCCGTTCCGTCCGCTGGAGCTCATCGCGCGCGTGCACGCTCAGCTTCGCCGCTACACCAGCTACGGTAGCCGTGCACAGGCGGCCGAGTCGCCGACCATTCAGCTCGACGGCTTGGAGATCAACCGCGATGCTCGTTCCATAACGGTGGACGGTTCACCGGTGCGCCTCACACCCACCGAGTATTCAATCTTGCTGTATCTGGTCGAGCATCGCGGCAGCGTGGTGGCCGTGGAGGACCTGTTCCGCGCAGTGTGGAACGAGGACTTTATGCCCGGCTCCAACAATACGGTGATGGTACACATTCGCCACCTGCGCGAAAAGATCGGCGATGACGCACAAAAGCCGCGCTTTATCAAAAACGTCTGGGGCGTCGGCTACATCATCGAATAACGCTTTTCGCTTGTGAGGATCTTGATATGACAAAAGACGATAGGCAAGCGTTCGAGGTGCCCGATCGGCTCTTTGAATACGTGAGGTCGGTCGTCGACAACCGCGCGCTTGCAACGGTGCTGCTCTTTTTGCTGAGCCTGCTGCTGATTGGCATCGACAACATCGTCGGAATCTTGGCGGTGCTGCTTGTCGGCTTTTTGCTGATCGATCGATTTGAGATCGTGTGCCGCTGCGTGGTGATTGGCGGCGCCGCGTGGGCCATGACGTTGGCGATTGGCGCCATGGCGCTCGGCGGCATCGAAGGGCCGGTGCTGTTCGATGCCGGCTTTGTATTCAACATGCTTGGCTTTGTGCTGGCGCTTGCCGCGTGCGTGCTGTTCTTGTGTGGCCGCGCCCTGTACTACCAGGGCTACGAGCAGGGCGAGCAGCATGCCGATTGTGTGCTGGCCGCTCGTATTCAAGATCGCCTGATCGATCACCCCGACACCTGGGATAACATCGACGGCGACTTCTTGGAGGTCGAGGGCGCCCTTAACCGCGTGCGTGACCGTGAACGCAAGGTGCAGCAAGCTCTGCGTGACGAGTCGCATCGCAAGGACGATTTGGTCACGTACTTGGCACATGACCTACGCACCCCGCTTGCCAGTGTGGTGGGCTATCTTTCGCTGCTGCAAGAGGCTCCCGAGCTGCCGGTTGAGCAACGTGCGCACTTTACGGGCGTGGCGCTCGACAAGGCGCACCGGCTCGATACGCTCATCGAAGAGTTCTTCGATATCACGCGCTTTGACTTCCACGATATCGTGCTCACGCGCGGCTATGTTGATCTGGGGTTGCTGCTGGCTCAGGTGACTGACGAGTTCTATCCCATCCTCAACGAGCAGCATAAGGAAGTCCAAGTTGATATTCGCGAGGACCTGACGGTGCTCGTGGATGGCGACAAAATGGCTCGCGTGTTCAACAACATCATGAAAAACGCTATTGCCTATAGCTATGAGGGCTCGACCATCACGATCGAGGCCAGACGCCGGGACGGCGGTGGCGTGCGCGTGCGCTTTATCAATCAGGGCGATCCAATCCCTGCGGCTAAGCTCAAGGTGATCTTTGAGAAGTTCTATCGCCTGGATGCGGCGCGTGCGACCAATCGCGGCGGCGCTGGACTGGGGCTTGCCATCGCCAAGGAGATCGTATGCGCGCACGGCGGTACCGTTGCATGTGAATCGACGCCCGAACACACGATATTCACCATCGAGCTGCCCGCCGCATAGCCAGCGTGCCCTTACAAACACTTGACAATGCGCTCACGTGCATATGAGCCGCGATTCCTACTATCGATACTGCTGAATTGATATCGATGTGGAGGTATGCGGTATGACGGCTGCTGCGGCTGTGGAGCCCACGGAGCTTGAAGAACTCATGAAAGCGCAGGCCGAGGCCGCGCACGAGCGCGAGGTTGGGGATGCGACTCGCCCCACGGCAGAGGATCTTGCCGCCTCGCCGACGCGAATCGATGTTGAGGGCCTCGACCTGTTCTATGGCGACCACCATGCGCTCAAGGACGTGAATATCAAGATCCGCGACAAGCAGATTACCTCGTTCATCGGGCCTTCGGGCTGCGGAAAGTCCACGTTGCTGCGCTGCTTTAACCGCATGAACGACGGCATCAAGGACTGCCGAATCGAGGGCAAGATTGCGCTCGATGGTCAAGATATCCTGGGCGACTACGACATCTGCCGCCTTCGCCAGCGCGTGGGCATGGTGTTCCAGCGCCCCAACCCGTTTCCCATGAGCATCTACGACAACGTCGCCTATGGGCCGCGCGGTATGGGTGTGCGCGATCGCGTCGTGCTCGACGAGCTGGTCGAAGACTCCCTGCGACGCGCCGCCCTGTGGGACGAGGCCAAGGACAAGCTCAAAGAGTCGGGTCTGGGTCTTTCGGGCGGCCAGCAGCAGCGCCTGTGCATCGCCCGCGCACTTGCCGTGCAGCCCGACATTCTGCTGATGGACGAGCCGACCTCGGCACTCGATCCTGTGTCGACGCTGGTGGTGGAGCAGCTGGCCTGCGAGCTCAAAGAGACCTGCACGCTCGTGGTCGTTACGCACAATATGCAGCAGGCGGCGCGTATCTCCGATTCGGTCGCATTCTTTTTGCTGGGTGAGCTGGTGGAGCACGCGCCCACCGCGCAACTCTTCAAGAATCCGACCGATCCGCGCACGGCGGATTATTTGACGGGGCGTTTTGGCTGATACCATCTAGTAAAGGTACCTTTAGGGTTAAGATGCGGTCATGCCGGCCGCAAAGGGGTTCAACATGATCTATTACGTCGAGGACGATGACAACATCAGGGATTTGACGGTCTATGCGCTGCGCAAGCAGGGGATTGAGGCCGAAGGCTTTTCGTGCGACGGTGAGTTTAAGGCTGCCGTGGCGCGACGGGTACCCGATGCCGTCCTGCTCGACATCATGCTGCCCGATACCGATGGCTTGGCGATTATGCGTCGACTGCGTGCCGATCGCCTGACGGCGACGGTGCCCATCATGATGCTTACCGCCAAGGATACCGAGCTCGACAAGGTGATGGCGCTCGATGGCGGTGCCGACGATTACCTGACTAAGCCGTTTTCGCACATGGAGCTCGCCAGCCGCTGCCGCGCACTGCTGCGTCGCGGCGGCATGGTCAAACAGGCAAGCGATGTGCTCAGCGTGGGCGACATCGTGCTCTCGCCCAGCCATCGTGAGGTGACTGTTGCCGGCGAGTCGCTTAAGCTCACCCTGCGCGAGTTCGACCTGCTCGAGTACCTCATGCGCAAGCCCGGCGTGGTCTTTACCCGCGAGTCGTTGCTGCAGAGCGTGTGGGGCTGGGACTTCGACGGCGGTTCGCGCACCGTTGACGTGCACGTGCAGACGCTTCGCCAAAAACTGGGCGAGCATGCCAGCGCCATCGAGACCGTGCGCGGCGTGGGCTACCGCTTGGCCGAGCCTTCTGCCGGTGATGGTGCCGAAGGTGACGACACCGCGGCCACCGCATCGGAGGAGTAACCCGTGGTCTTCGCCCCCCAGGGAAAACATACGCTGTCGCACCGCGTTTTTGTGACGATCTTTGTCTGCGCCATGGCGGTTATCGTGGCGTTTACGGTGCTGGGTGCGTTCTTTGTGCAAAACACCTTGGCGGATGCCACGAGTGCCAACCTGGCGCAAGAAACCGAGCTCATTGCTGCCGCCCTCGACGAGCAGCAGGAGCCCATCCCGTTCTTGCGTAGCCTCGATCGAGAGGACTTGCGCATCACGCTGATTAACAAGGATGGATCGGTTGCCTACGACAACGAGGCGTCGCCTTCCACACTGCCCAACCATGGCGATCGCCCCGAGGTCATCGAGGCCTTTGAGAGTGGTTCGGGTTCCGCGGAGCGCGCAAGCTCTACGCTCGACGAGATTATGCTGTATCGCGCCGTCGCCCTTGATAACGGCCAGGTTGTCCGCTTGGCGCAGGCCCAGCCTGGCGTTGCGGCGATTTTGCTGTCGATGGTGGCGCCGATGCTGCTTATCGCAGCAGCGGGTGCGGTACTCTCGTTTTTTATGGCGCGCCGCGAGTCCCGTGCCATCATCGCGCCTTTGCAAGAGGTGGATTTGGACCACCCACGCCGTAGCTATGAGCACGCCTATGCCGAGATGGTCCCCATGCTTGAGCGTATTGAGTCGCAGCGCCAGGAGCTCAAGCGCCAAATGGCGGTGCTGGCGGACAACGACCGTATGCGCCGCGAGTTCACGGCGAATATCACCCATGAGCTCAAGACGCCGCTTACGGCGATTTCGGGCTATGCCGAGCTCATCGCAAACGGCATGGTCGAGGGCGAGGGCGACCTGCGCAACTTTGGCGGTCGCATCTATCGTGAGGCGGGCCGCTTGGCAGCGCTTGTCAACGATATCCTTACGCTGTCTAACTTGGACGAGGCCGAGCGTGCAGCTGAGGGCGAGGCGGTGCCCATTGGGTCCACGGAGCCTATTGAGCTCTCGCGTGCCATCTACGCGGTCGAGCAGCGTCTTGAACAGGTCGCCCGTCAGGCGAATGTGACGATAAGTCATGAGACCAAGCCTGTGGTCATCGAGGGCGTGTCGCGCTTGATTGACGAGCTCATCTATAATCTGGCAAGCAACGCCATCCGCTACAATCGACCCGGCGGTACGGTTACGCTGCAGTGCGGCACCAACGACGAAGGCCATCCGTTCCTTGCGGTCGCCGACACGGGAATCGGTATCGCGCCTGAAGAACAGGGCAAGGTATTTGAGCGGTTCTATCGCGTGGACAAGAGTAGGTCCAAGGCACGCGGCGGAACCGGTCTGGGGCTTGCCATTGTCAAGCATGCGGCCCTGTATCATCACGCCACGCTCGATCTGTCGAGCGAGTTGGGCGTGGGAACCACCATTACGGTGACGTTTCCCATACAGCAGGACGAGCCATTCGCATAGCGATATAACATAGATATTGATGCAGACGCCGCATTTGACTTTCGGGTGCGGCGTTGTTGTGCAATTTTACGATTGCTTCCGACATTTTTACAGGAGAGCCTGTTTCTTATGTATAGAGTTTGGTCTCGGTAAAAAGATGCGATAACATACGGACAGTTTTGTCAATCCGAACTGGGGAAATGAAAGGCAAGCTGCATGACCCTTCTCGAACTGTTCCAGCTGCTGAAGAAGCACCTTCAGCTGGTCATCACCCTTCCGGTGGTCTGCGCGATCGCCATGGGCATCGTGTCCTTCGTTGCGATGGACAACACCTATACCGCGACGACGAGCATGTACATTCTCGCCAAGACCGACGATAGCGGTCAGATGAGCTACAACGATCTCTCGGCGAGTCAGATGCTTTCCAACGATATCGCCACGCTGCTGGATAGCGATAGCGTTAAGAGCGGCGCAGCCAATGAACTGGGCCTCACCGATCTGGATGACTACAAGGTGTCTGTTTCCTCCGAGACCACCACGCGTGTCATTACGCTTTCGGTTACCGGCACCGATGCCAAGGAGACGGCTAAGGTCGCAAAGGCCATGGCCAGCTCGGTGAGTACGGTCGCTCAGAACGTCGGCGCTGCCCAGAGCATCAACGTTATCGACGAGGCTAAGACCCCCGAAGCCCCCAGCGGTCCCAAGCGTATGCTGTACGTTGCTGTCGCGTTCCTCGCCGGTATCTTTATCGCAGTTGCCTATGTCGTTTTGGCAGACATGCTCAATACCCGCATCCGCGGTGCCGAAGAGGCAGAAGAGCTCCTGGGCATTCCCGTTGTTGGCCGAATTCCGGCTATGAAAGGTGGTAAATAGGCATGGCTAAGGCAAAGAACACCGATAAGCTCGTTGTACAGAATGCCGCCAAGACCCTTCTGGCCAACATCCGCTTTGCGAGCGTGGACGACCCCATTCGCACCATTACCGTCACGTCCTCGATTCCCAACGAGGGCAAGTCTACGGTTTCCATCAACCTTGCCCAGGCTATCGCCACGAGCGGCAAGTCCGTGCTCCTGGTCGAGGCCGATATGCGCCGCAGGTCCCTTTCCGATATGCTCGGCGTTCGTTCGCGCGGCGGACTCTATGCGGTCCTTTCCGAGCAGATCTCCATTGACCAGGCAATTGTCGAGACGGGTCAGAAGAACTTCTACTTCCTCGATGCCGAGCCGCACATTCCCAATCCTGCCGACATCATCGTTTCTCACCGCTTTGCCAAGCTGGTCAAGGCGCTGTCTGCCAAGTTCCAGTACGTCATCTTCGACGCTCCTCCGGTCGGCACCTTCATCGATGCTGCCGAGATTGCCAGCCTGACCGACGGCACGCTGTTCGTGGTGCGCGAGGACTTCACCAAGCGCGAGGAGGCACTCAACGCCATCGGCCAGCTTAAGAAGTCCGAAAAGGTCAAGCTCATCGGTACCGTCATGAATTACTGTGAGACCGAGACCAGCGAGTACTACTATTCTTACTACACCAAGGACGGTAAGAAGGTTAAGAAGGGCTCCGACGATCAGGGGACTTCCAAAAAGGGTATCTTCACCAACCGAGCAAAAGTTTAGTTGATAAGGCTGACCTATGCGTGACATTCATTGCCATATCTTGCCGGGTGTAGACGACGGCGCCGCCGATCTCGATGAGAGCTTGGCGATGCTCGAGGCTGCCAAGCGGGCCGGTGTAACCAGAATCGTTTGCACTCCTCACTGTCGTGATCCCTATTTTGATTACGACAAGATGTGGGATGCCTTTGAGCTGCTGCGTGATAACGCTGACGGTTTTCCGCTCCAGATGGGCTTCGAGGTCAACCATCGAAAGCTCGTTGAGCTTGGTATCGATGCTGCGGAGCACTTGCATTTCGATGGGACCAACGAGTTTCTGCTCGAGCTTTCGACGCATGCCGATGCGTATGCGTTTAGAGAGTACGAGAACACGATTTACGATTTGCAGTGCCGTGGCTACCAGGTGATCATCGCTCATCCTGAGCGCTATCGTGCGGTTCAAAAGGATGTAAGCGTGGCGGAGCGCCTGGTCGATATGGGCTGCAAGCTGCAGGCTTCGGCGGACTTTATTGCCGGCGGTCGCTTTGGTCGCGAGAAAAAGCCGGCACAGCGCCTGTTCGATCAGAACCTGTACAGCTTCATCGCGAGCGATGCCCATAACGTGGGTCATTACGACTGCCTGGCGAAGGCTCGCGCGAAGTTTAGCGTGCGCGGAGCTCATTTTCGCTAATATCTGTCCCTAACGTTCGCATTGAATGAAAGGGCAGCCATGGATATCCAACTTAAGACGGGATGCTTTGATGACGCGGCGTTGGTGCGCCGCGTCGTTTTTATGGACGAGCAGGGCTACGAGAATGAGTTCGACGCTATCGACGAGGATCCGAACTGCATTCATGTGACGCTCTATGTAGACGACGAGCTTGCCGGTTGCTCGCGCGTGTTTCCCGAAGAGCTTGAACGCGTGGCTGACGCAGGGGCCCCGGTGTTGCCGGCATGCGACATGGACGAAGACGTTGCGGCGGGGGAGACCTACATTATGGGGCGCGTCGCCGTGCTGCCGGCTAGGCGTCGTCGCGGACTGGCGAGTGCGATCGTCGAGACCAGTGCTTCGTGTGCACGCGATGCCGGCGCTAAGCTTATTAAGCTGCATGCGCAGGAATACGTGCTGCCGCTCTATGCAAAGGCGGGCTACACGCAAATTGCCCCGGTAGATTACGAAGACGAGGGCCAACCCCATGTCTGGATGGCCAAGCGCGTAGATGGCAGATAGGGACGTTCCTTTTCTGCCGGCAGTTGGGGACACTCCTTGGCAATTGACGCATTGGAGCGCTCGGACATACAGTTTTTCGATTCCGTATGTATATATGCGCGTTAATGGGTTATAAAATCTAAGTCTGAACATAGCAGGTCTGCGATGCGGCTCGGGCGACCGGGCCGTTTTTGCGGACAGGGGTAGCGCGAAAGGACTGCACATGCGTCAATTTAAGACCGAGAGCAAAAAACTGCTCGACCTCATGATCAACTCCATCTACACCAATAAGGAAATCTTCCTGCGCGAGCTTATCTCTAACGCGAGCGACGCCGTCGACAAGCTCAACTTTAAGAGCCTGCAGGACCCGAGCGTCAAGATCGACCAGGGCGACCTGGCCATTCGCGTCTCCTTTGATAAAGACGCCCGCACCATTACCATCTCGGATAACGGCATTGGCATGACCGCCGAGGAGCTGGAGCGCAATCTGGGCACCATCGCCCATTCCGGCTCCGAGGAGTTTAAGACCGAGAACGCCGAGCAGCAGGGCTCCGATGTCGACATCATCGGTCAGTTTGGCGTGGGCTTCTACTCGGCTTTTATGGTCGCCAGCCATGTGAAGGTCGTCAGCCGCGCCTATGGCGAGGATGTCGCCCATGTGTGGGAATCCGACGGTCTTGAGGGCTACACCATCGAGGACGGCGAGCGCGCCGAGCACGGTACCGATGTCATCCTGACGCTGCGCGAGAACGAGAAGCTCGATGCCGACGGCGAGGCCGAGACCTACGATCGCTTCCTGACCGAGTGGGGTCTCAAGAGCCTGATTCAGCAGTACAGTAACTATGTGCGCTACCCGATCCAGATGATGGTGTCCAAGAGCCGCCAGAAACCCAAGCCCGAGGACGCCGGCGACGATTACAAGCCCGAGTACGAGGACTACCAGGAGCTCGAGACCGTCAATTCCATGACACCGATCTGGAAGAAGCGCAGCTCCGATGTCGAGCAGAAGGACTACGACGAGTTCTACAAGTCCACGTTCCACGACTTTGACGATCCTGCGCGCACCATCAGCTTCCACGCCGAGGGCACGCTCGAGTATGACGCCCTGCTGTTTGTGCCGGGACGCGCGCCGTTCGATCTGTACAGCAAGGACTACGAGAAGGGTCTGGCGCTCTACAGCTCCAACGTCCTGATCATGGAGAAGTGCGACGACCTGCTGCCCGACTACTACAACTTTGTCCGCGGCGTCGTGGATTCCGCCGACGTGTCGCTCAACATCTCGCGCGAGACGCTGCAGCAGAACCGTCAGCTCAAGGCCATCGCCAAGCGTGTGGAAAAGAAGATTACCGCCGACCTTGAGGATATGCGTGACAACGACCGCGAGGCCTACGAGAAGTTCTTTGAGAACTTTGGCCGCGGTCTTAAGTACGGCATCTACTCGAGCTATGGCATGAAGGCCGATGAGCTCGCCGACCTGTTACTGTTCTGGTCTGCCAAGGAACAGAAGATGATTACCCTGGCCGAGTATGCCAAGGGCATGCCCGAGGATCAGAAGGCCATCTACTACGCCGCCGGTGACTCGCGCGAGCGCTTGGCCAAGATGCCCGTGGTAAAGGGCGTGCTCGACCGCGGCTATGACGTGCTGCTGCTGACGCAGGATGTGGATGAGTTCACGTTCCAGGCTATGCGTGAGTACGTTGCCGCCGATATGCCCAAGATCTACGAGGACGATGCCGCCCGCGAGGCTGCCGAGAAGGCCGTGGCCGATGGTGCCGAGCCCGAGGTTGAGGATCGTCACCTGGAGCTCAAGAACGTCGCAACCGGTGATCTTGACCTGGCGACCGAGGACGAGAAAAAGGAGGCCGAGGACGCCACCAAGGAGAACGAGGGCCTCTTTAACGCCATGAAGGAGGCACTCGGCGACAAGGTCGAGAAGGTTGCCGTCTCTGCGCGCCTGACCGATGCTCCCGCGTGCATCACCACCGAGGGCCCGCTTTCGCTCGAGATGGAGAAGGTGCTCCAGAAGGGTCCCGAGGGCGCGCCCGACGGTATGCCCAAGAGCCAGCGCGTGCTCGAGCTCAACGCCAAGCACCCGGTCTTTTCCAAGCTCGTCGCCGCTCAGAAGGCGGGCGACGCCGACAAGATCAAGCAGTACTCCGGTTTGCTCTATGACCAGGCCCTGCTGGTCGAGGGCATTCTGCCCGAGGACCCCGTTGCCTTCGCAGCAGCTGTTTGCAACTTGATGTAGTTCGGGGATACGGCACCGTAACTAGATTAGAACGAGAGTGGATAATCTCCCACTTTTGGCTCGAATGCGGGCTTGAAGTGAGAGATTTTCCACTCTCGTTTCCTTTTGAATGATTCCTCCGTCCCCAAGGGATCATTTATTTGTGCGGGTTGTGGTTTTGTGACCTGCTGAAATTTAAGATACTGTACAACTGTACGTTAACTCATCTTCGTAGTATATTGCTACCCGCAAAACTCAACACCATTGTGCTTTGAGACGTTAAAGCGCCTACTACAATGGTTGTCGATAGTACGATTCGATTTAACGACAGGATGGATGGTCCAAGCGTGAGTCTCGGCAGCAAACTATCCAATGCAAAGGTGTCCTTTGCGATATTTAAGCGCGACATTAAGCGACTGCTTGTGAACCCCGTCGCCCTGGTGGTTACCCTAGGCGTGTGCGTTATTCCCTCGCTGTATGCCTGGTATAACATCGTGGCAAACTGGGATCCGTATGGAAACACCCAAGGCATCAAGATTGCTATCGCCAACAACGATCGAGGCACCCAAAACGACTTGGTGGGTGAGCTCAACGCTGGCGACAAAGTGGTCGACCAGCTCAAGGAGAATCATCAGTTGGGCTGGACGTTCGTCGACTCGACGGCCGATGCCAAGGAGGGCGTCGAGAGCGGCGAGTACTATGCCGCTATCGTGATTCCCAAGAACTTCTCGGATAACCTGGTTTCGATGCTCGACGGCAACTACCATCAGCCCAAGCTCACGTACTACGTCAATGAGAAGAAGAGCGCCATTGCGCCCAAGGTTACCGATACCGGTGCAAACACCATCGAGGAGCAGATCAACTCGGAATTTGTCTCTACGGTAGGCAAGACTGTTGCCGGTATCGCCAAGGATGCCGGTGTCGATTTAAAGGACAAGGCAACCCAGACTCAGGACTCGCTGGCAAGTTCGGTGTCCGAGGCGTCCGACACCTTGGGCGAGGTGCGCGATTCGATTGGCGATATGAATGCCGCCATCGATAAGACGAGTGGCGCTATCGCCTCGGCTGATGCGGCACTTGCCGGCTTGCAAGGCCAGGCACCGTCGCTGACGCAGGCGATCTCCCAGGGCAACGACCTGCTGAGCGAAGCTCGCACCACGGCGGGCAACTCTATCGCCTCGCTCTCCAAGGCGCTCTCGGAAGGCAGCCTTGCGCTCACCAAGACGTCGGCCTCTGCGAACGCTGCCATCGGCAAGCTGACGGGCGCGGTCACATCTACGACCACCCGTATCGACAACTCGCTCGAGTCTCTTCAAGCGACGATCGACCACAATAAGGCCGTTATCGGGCACTTGGAGATTCTCGCCAATGACACGTCGACAGGTTCCGAGGAAATTGACGCGCGCATTGTATCGACCATCGATTTGCTTCGAGAGCAGAATGAAAAGCTTCAGAGCATCAAGGACGGTCTGTCCGCGCAGTCGAGCGCCATGGCGAATGACGCAGCGGCTGTTTCGGGTGCCAGTGACGCTATCAATAACGCAATTCATACCGGTGCGACCAACCTTGGCCAAGCCCAGACGGACTTGGGCCAAAACGCGCTGCCGAAGGCCTCGAGCGCGCTCGACTCTTTTGCTGCCGTTTCGGGCGACCTGACCGGTATCGTCTCGGGTATGACACCTACACTTGCAAATGCGCGCGGCACGTTGGCGCAGCTTAGCGCTACGCTCGGCCAGGCCAAGACCACGCTGTCCCAGACCGATTCCTCGCTTGCCAAGGTCCAGGACAAGCTTGCAACCGCCGCCGATGACATCGCGGCGCTGCAGACCTCCGAGTCCATGGGCGAGCTGGCCGATCTGATGGGCGTCGATGTCAATGACGTGGCAGATTTCATGGCGTCTCCGGTTGAGTTGACGTCCAAGTCAATCTATCCGGTCAAGAGCTTTGGCTCGGGCATCGCTCCCTTCTACACCAATCTGGCGCTTTGGGTGGGCGGCTATGTGCTCATCGCCATTTACAAGCTCGAGGTCGACCGTGAAGGTGTTGGCAGCTTTACGGCGCGCCAAGGCTACTTTGGCCGCTGGTTGCTCATGGTGATCCTGGGCGCGTTGCAGGCCATCATCGTTACGGTAGGCGATCTGGTGATTGGCGTGCAGTGCGTCAGCCCGCTGCTGTTCGTGCTGGGCGGCATCGCCATTTCGTTCACCTACGTCAATATCATCTATGCGCTGTCCACCACGTTTAAGCATATCGGCAAGGCTATCGGCGTCATTCTCGTCATCGTGCAGATCCCGGGTTCGTCGGGCATGTACCCCATCGAGATGATGCCCGGCTTCTTCCAGTGGCTGCACCCGCTGCGGCCCTTTACCTACGTGATCAATCTGCTGCGCGAGACGGTCGGCGGCATGTATTCGTTCAACTACCTGTTTAACCTGTGCATTCTGGGCGTGTTCTTGATCGTGGCGCTCTTTATCGGCCTGCAGCTGCGTCCGCTGCTGCTCAACCTTAACCTGCTCTTTGATAAACAGCTCTCCACGACCGGTATGATGATTTGCGAGTCCAACGACCTGCCGCGCCAGCGCTACTCGCTGCGCACGGCCATGCGCGTCATGCTCGATTCCGATTCGTACCGTCGCGAACTGCTCGATCATGCGGTCGCCTTTGAACATCGCTACCCGTACTACATCAAGGGCGGTTTTGCCGCCGTGGTGGGCGTTCAGGTCCTGCTCTTTGTCCTGTCGACGGTTCTCGATATCGACAATAACGGCAAGATCATCCTGCTTGTCATTTGGATCATCTCGGTTATTGCCATCTGCGGCTGGCTTATCAATATCGAATATATCCGAGCGAGCCTCAATACCCAGATGCGCATCTCGGCGCTTTCGGATGAGGACCTGCGTCGCGAGATGCGCGAACACACGGCCGCCATTCCTGCCGCCCGCCACATGTTTGGCCTCAACGCCAGCGAGCGTGGTGCCAAGGGTGGCGATCAGTCCACGGGCCGCTTGCCGCATATCGGCTCGCACCATAAATCTCAGGGCAGCGACAGCACAGCCACAAATGATGGAGATACCACCGCGCTTGGTAAGCACTCCAAAGGAGGTGAGGCATAAATGAAGAACATCCTGCATCTGTTTAAGCGCGATGTCCAAAACGTGTCTCGCTCCGTGATCGGCTTGGTTGTCGTGATGGGCCTCATTATCGTACCGTGTCTGTACGCGTGGTTTAACATCGCCGGCAGCTGGGATCCGTACGGCAACACCGGCAATCTTAAGATCGCCGTGGTCAACACCGATGAGGGTTACGAGAGCGATTTGATCCCCGTCGAGGTTAACGTGGGCGAAAACGTGACCGCCACCCTACGCGGCAACGAGAGCTTCGATTGGGTTGTGCTCAACAATCGCGAAAAGGCTATCGAGGGCGTTAAGTCGGGCGCGTACTATGCTGCCGTCGTTATCCCCAAAACGTTTAGCGCTGACATGATGACGCTTTTCTCGACCGACGTGAAACACGCCGATATCGAGTTTTACGAGAACCAGAAGGCCAACGCCATTGCGCAGATCGTGACCGAGAAGGGTTCGAACGCCGTTCAGAGCCAGGTTAACGAAACTTTTACCGAGACCATTACGAGCATCGGTCTTAAGACGGTGTCCAGCCTGCTCGATTACATGAGCACCGACCAGGTCAGCAACTTTATCGCCAACCTGTCCTCGACGCTTGGCGATTCGATTGAGGACCTGCGAGACGTTCAGGCAAATGCTTCGTCGCTGGCGGGCATTTTGAGCTCCACGTCCGATTCGCTGACGTCGGCGAGCGGCATGCTCAAGCAGACCGGTGCCGTCGATGAGTCGACAAAGCAGCTCATGGAACATGCCAAAAGCGGCATCGATGATTCCAAAGAAGCGCTTAAGGCGGCAAACGATGCCATCGATGCCGCAATCGATGGAAGTGCGGGTTCGTTCGACAATGTGTCTGCCGAGCTCGCGAAGGCGTTCGACACCGCAAACCAGCATGTCGACCTTACGGTGTCCCAACTCAACGATGCCGCTGCGGCCCTCAATGCGCGCGCCAAGGATATCGATACGGTGGCCGATCAGCTCCGCAGCCTTGCCGACCAGGTGAGCGATGAGAATTTGAAAGACGGCCTCAAGTCCGCCGCGACGTCGCTGGGCAGAATCGCCGTTGAGTACCGCAACAATGCCAAGGATCTGGCGGCCACCGCGAAGTCTCTCTCCGATAGCATGGCCGAGGTCAACAACTCGCGTGCCGAGGTCGATCAGGCCATCGCCGATGCCAAGGCCGGCATCGCGGGCGCCAAATCCGATTACGATTCCACGTTCTCGGTTAAGGCCAAGGAGCTCAAGAAGACGGTTTCGGGCATTCTGGACTCGCTTGATGGCATCTCGGGCGACCTGGATAGTGCCGTGAGTGGCCTCACCGATGCATCCGGCTCGTTGGCGAAGGGCCTCTCCAAGGCCGCCAAGCTGGTCAACAAGGCTTCCGATCAGCTAGGTGAAGCGTCCGATAAGATCAGTGCCTTTAAGGACGAGCTCGACGGTGCCCTTATGTCGGACGATCTGGCCACGATCAAGACGATGATTGGCAACGATCCCGAGGGTCTGGCCGTGTCGCTTTCCGGTCCCGTCGCGCTCGATCGCAAGCCGGTCTATCCGATCCGCAACTACGGCTCGGCCATGGCGCCGTTCTACACGATTCTGTCGCTCTGGGTCGGCTCGATCGTGCTAGCGGCCATGATGAAGGTCTCGGTCGACGATGAGCTTATCAACGAGCTCATCCCCGTACGCCTACACGAGATCTACCTGGGTCGTTACTTGTTCTTTGGCGGTTTGGCTCTGCTGCAGGCAACGCTCGTGTGCGCGGGCGACATCCTGTTCTTTGGCATCCAGTGCGACAACCCGCTGCAGTTTGTGCTGGCGGGCTGGGTCGCGAGTCTCGTGTTCTCCAATATCGTCTACACGCTTACGGTTTCGTTTGGCGATATCGGCAAGGCTTTGGCCGTTGTGCTGCTGGTCATGCAGGTCGGCGGTTCGGGCGGCACGTTCCCCATCGAGATGACCGGCCCTGTGTTCCAGGCGATCTATCCGTTCCTGCCGTTTACCCATGGCATCAACGCCATGCATGCTGCCATGGCAGGCGCCTACCATATGGAGTACTGGGTTGAGCTGGGTATTCTGGCGAGCTATCTGATTCCGTCGCTGGCCCTGGGCGTCGTCTTCCGCCGTCCGGTCATCAAAGCCAACGACTGGATCATCGAAAAGCTGGAGTCGACCAAATTAATCTAGTTACGCGGTTTTACCAAACCGCGTAACGGCTCGACGCTGCAAACGGCCCCAAGCGGCAATCTGACGTTCAATTTCAAGGGCGCGACCAGAAGGTCAGCGCCCTTTCGTTTCACGTCACCTTGCTCGCTTGGGGCCGTTTCCGCTGACGTTGACGGAACATCGAGGTTATTCAAGTCGGTACTTTAGTGGGCTGGATTGCGATGCAACGCCGGTTGTTGCTACAGTAGCGGGGCGTGCCGGGGGTCCGGTGCGCCCTGTTTTTATTTGACCATGAGGCGGCACGCAGCCATACGCGTGCGGACACCACGCCCAGATTGAGTGCGAGGATGTTCCATGGCCCAATACGCTGCCAACGAAATCGAAAACATGCCTGATGGCCCTGTGGCCCGTGAGGATTTGGGCGCGGGCGGTATTCCCCGGGGCGCCGGCGCTCGCTCGCCGCTGTTCTGGAAAGTTCTGCTGCTTTCGGTGGCGATTATCTGGGGCTACTCCTTTACCACTATGAAGGACGCGCTCGGCACCATTCCGGTGTTTGAACTGCTCTACGTGCGCTTTCTGCCTGCGGCGTTGGTCATGTTTGTCATCTTCCACAAGCGCATCATCGCGCACCTCAACGCCCGCAACCTGATCGTCGGACTTGGCATGGGCGCACTTATGTGGGCCGCCTACGCCCTGCAGACAGTCGGTCTGGCTCAGACCACGGCGGGCAAGAACGCGTTTTTGACGGGTACGTACTGCATCCTCGTGCCCTTTGCGAGCTATTTCCTGAGCGGCGAAAAGCTCACGCGTTACAACTTGGGTGCCGCATTGCTCTGTCTGGCGGGCATTGGCCTGGTGGCGCTCGATAGCGTCGAGTTCAACATCGGTGATGCCATTACGCTGGGCGGCGCGGTCTTCTTTGCCATCCAGATGTCGGTGACCGCCAAGTACGGCCGCAAGATGGACATCAACGTCATCACGTTTTGGATGTTTGTGGGCAATGGCGTCTTGAGCCTTATCTCGTCGTTGTTGTTCGAGACCCAAGCTCCTGCGTCCGTGTGGACGCCGAGCTTTATCGGCGTGATGGCCTTTCTCTCGGCGGGCTGCACGTGCGTGGCGCTGCTCATCCAAAACGTTGGATTGGCGCACGTCCCAGCCTCGACGGGCTCGCTGCTCCTTTCGATGGAGTCGCCTTCGGGTGTGCTGTTCTCGGTGCTGCTGATGGGGGAGGCGCTCACCTCGCGCCTGCTCGCCGGCTTCGCGCTCATCTTTCTTTCGATTATCTTGAGCGAGACGCATTTCGATTTTTTGCGTCGAAAGCCGCGTCCGCAATTGTAAACAATTTGTTGCGCCGCCTCCCGGGGCGGCATTTTTTATGCGTCGCCCTTAAAGTAGTACCTTGCACTTTACGCTATCAAAGTGCTTGCTGCAAAAACGTTACTGGAGGGCATCTATGGCACCAGCTCTGTCCGATTTTCAACCGCAACCAGCGCCTCAGGCTACCACAACGGCGCAGACCGCTATCGGCGACGGTCTTGTCGCAGAAGCTCAGGCTTTTGCAGCCGAGCTCGCTGCGTGGCGCCACGATCTACACCAGATGCCCGAGCTCGGTAACAATCTTCCGCAGACGTCTGCCTATATCCAGGCACGTCTGGACGAGATGGACATCCCCCATACCACGCTCGTCGCCGGTTCCTGCGTCGTTGGTCTGATCGGTGCCGGTGCGGCCGCGGCCGTTCAGGGCAATGGCACGTGCAAGGACGAGCAGGCCGGAACGGTCGTCATGCTCCGAGGCGATATGGATGCCCTGCCCGTTGTCGAGGAATCCGGCGAGCCCTTTGCATCCACCAATGGCTGCATGCATGCTTGCGGTCACGATATGCACGCGACGGCGCTGCTTGGTGCGGCGCGCCTGCTCAAGGCCCGCGAGGCCGAGCTTGTGGAGGCCAACGCCACGGTGAAGTTGCTGTTCCAGCCGGGCGAGGAGACCTTTGAAGGGGCGCGCGCTGCCATTGCCGATGGCCTGCTGCAGAACCCGCGCCCCCAGGCTGCCTTTGCCATGCACGTCAACAGCCAATCGCCGCTCGGCCTGGTGCTCTATGGGAGCCCGGCGCTTTCAGGCGTGTACGGTTTCCGCATCACGCTGCAGGGCAAGGGCGGCCATGGCTCGAGCCCCGAGATCTGCATCGATCCCATCACGGCCGGCGTCCATGTGCACCTGGCGCTCCAGGAGCTTATCTCCCGCGAGGTGCCGGCGGCCAAGGAAGTCGCACTTACCGTTGGTAAGTTCGCCGGTGGCTTGGCGGCCAACGTCATCCCCGACACCTGCGTGCTCGAGGGAACGCTGCGCGGCTTTGACGTTGAGCTCATGGAGCACCTAAAGACCCGCATCGCGGAGGTCGTTAACGGCGTTGCCACGACATATCGTACGCCGGCGACCATCGAGACACTTTCGGATGTTCCGCCGCTTGTACTCGACAGCGATATGACTCAGGCGTCGCTTGGCTACGTGGGCGCAGTGCTGCCCAAGTCGGCTTTCTTGCCGCTTTTCCATGCCATGGCGAGTGAGGACTTCGCGCTTATCTCGAGCGAGATTCCGAGTGCGTACTTTACCGTGGGCGCGGCCGTAACCGACACGGACGAACACTTTGCCCAGCACCATCCCAAGGCACGTTTTAACGATGCCGAGCTGCCGCTCGGTGCTGCGGCTTATACCGCCGTCGCTTTGGGCTATATCGCCGACCACCGGTAGCATCCAACCTTGCCTTTCAAGCCTGCGGGCATGGCCGTAAGGCCTATGCCCTTGTCTTTCAAGGCAATCTTGGGCACTACCGGCGCCCGGCGCCGGCTATTCGTTTGTTAAATAAGGAGCAGTATGTCCCAGCAGCGTAAGTTCTTCCCCGGCTGGCTCGTGGTGACCTCCGGCTTCGTGATCATGGCCACGTGCTACACGATTTTCGTCAACTGCATGAGCCTGTTCCAGCCGCTGATCGTCAGCGACCTGGGCATTTCCCTTGCGCAGTACAACATCTCCAATGCCATCTCCACCGTGGTGAGCGTCGTGGGTTCGCTCGTTATCGGCCATGTTGCCGATAAAGTGAGTGGCCGCGTATTGGGCTCGCTCACCGTTATCGCTACCTCGGCGGTGCTTGCCGGCATGAGCTTTGTCGGTGAGCTGTGGCAGGTCTACGTGCTCTTTGCCGTCTCGGGCTCCTTTGCGAGCACCTGGATCGTGTGCTTGGCGTGCTCCGTGGTCATGCTCGTGTTCCTGCTGGTATCCGAGCCCATCGCCGCCAAGCTGCGCGCGAACGTGGCGGGGGAGTAGGCGTCCGTCGCTCTTTTCTGTTCGTCCCGTTCTGTCCGTGGCCGCCTTGGAAGCCGAATGGATGCTCGTACCATCATTCGGTTTCCAAGGCGGCCACGGGCCTACGAAATGATCCCTATTCCTCCGTCCCCAAGGGATCACGTGATCCGAAGGGGACGGAGGAAAAGGGATCACAAACAGCGGCGGGGGGGGGAGGGCAAAAAAGAACCAAAAACAAAAAAAGAGAAAAAACACCCCCCCGAAATTAATTTTTGAAAAAAAAAAAAAAAAAAAAAAAAAAAGAAAAAAAAAAAAAAAGTT
>CAJMSL010000025.1 GCA_905216045.1 uncultured bacterium | reverse complement strand
CACCAGCGGAAACATATAGCGCACGATAATATTCCGCTCGCGCGGCGTCAGCTCAAAATCTTCCTCCGCACGCGCCAGGGCAAAAAATGGATGCCGAAATCCGTGCAGTCGATGGCTCGGGTCGGGGTCGTGCCAGTCATAGAGAAAGTAGTCGTGCAGCAAGGCTCCGCGCAGCAACGAGGCGCGATCGACCGAGACACCGACGTGGCCCAGGTGCTCGGCAAAGGACAAACTTGCCCGCGCCACCGAGGTCACATGCGCATACACCGTCACGTCGCCATGCTGGATAAACTCGTGCGTCAGGTCCAAGCGGCCCGCCTGGGCCAGCTGGCGGGCGGCATAGTCGACCTCGTGCGCGATTTTCTCGGCACGAACGGTATCGGACATGCTGCCTCCTTCCAGCGACTCACGGCGACAAGCCACGGCCTGTGCACAATCGATAAAAACATCATGGAACATATCAGTATGGCATCGGACAAAACGTTTTGCCCCACCAGTTGTCGAATTACCGCGCCGCCGTCACATATCAAACGCCAAAATGTGCGAGACTGTCTTGTGCAATTGTGTCGGCCGAGGGAGCGCCGGCGCTCGATTCGCATGGAGTAACCCACAACGATGCTGCTTACGCAAACGACAACGCCCGAGGACGTCAAGGCTCTCGACCGCGCCGAGCTTCCGCTGCTCTGCGGCGAGATTCGCCACGCCATCCTCGAAAGCTCCGCCGCTGTCGGCGGACACGTTGCCCCCAACCTGGGCGTCGTTGAGCTTACGGTTGCGCTTCATCGCGTGTTTAACTCCCCTATCGACAAGATTGTCTTTGACGTTTCGCACCAGACCTACGCCCACAAGGCGCTGACCGGGCGCGCGTATACCTATATCGATCCGGAACGTTTTGGCGAGGCTTCTGGCTTTGCCAATCCCGACGAGTCCGAGCACGACCTGTTCGCCATGGGCCACACCTCCACATCGGTGAGCCTGGGCTGCGGCTTGGCACACGCCCGCGATCTGGCGGGCGACAGCTACAACGTCATCACCATCATTGGCGACGGCTCGCTTTCGGGCGGCTTGGCGTTTGAGGGCTTTAACAATGCCGCCGAACTCGACAGCAACCTGATCATCATCGTCAACGATAACGACCAGTCCATCGCCGAGAACCACGGTGGCCTCTATCGCAATCTGGCCGAGCTGCGCACCAGCAACGGCACCTGTGAGCGCAACGTTTTCCGCGCGATGGGACTCGACTACCGTTATTTGGACGCCGGCAACGACGTGTTGGCCCTGGTCGACGCGCTGCAGGAACTGCGCAATATCGATCATCCCATCGTGCTGCACGTCTCCACCGCCAAGGGCAAGGGCTTTGAGCCAGCCCAAAACGACCCCGAGCGCTGGCACCACGTGGGTCCGTTTGACATGGCGACCGGGCGCAAGCTCTGCCCGGGCCATCCGAGCGAGCCCGCGCCGCGCACCTACGCCGACATTACGGGCGAGGCGCTCAGCGCCGCCATCGAGCGCGATCCGCAGGTCGTGGGCATCACGGCCGCCACACCCTACATCATGGGCTTTACACCCGAGCTTCGCGCTGCCGCCGGCAAACAGTTCGTCGATGTGGGCATTGCCGAGGAGCACGCCGTGACCTTTGCCACCGCGCTTGCGCGCTCGGGCGCCAAGCCAGTCTTTGGTGTGTACGGCACGTTTTTGCAGCGCGCCTACGACGAACTCTGGCACGACCTGTGCCTCAACGACGTCCCGGCAACCATTTTGGTGTTTGGTGCGTCAATCTTTGGCACCACGTCCGAGACGCACCTCTCGTTCTTTGATATTTCCATGTTGGGCGGTCTTCCCAACATGCACTACTTGGCGCCGGCCTGCATGGAGGAATATCTGTCCATGCTGAGCTGGTCGCTCGACCACCGCGAGCATCCCGTGGCAATCCGCGTACCGGGCATCGGCCTGGTAAGCCGCCCCGACCTTGCGCCCGCCGAAGACACCGACTACAGCGCCGTTCGCTACAACGTGGTGCGTCAGGGCCGCGACGTTGCCGTGCTCGCGCTTGGCGATTTCTTTGAGCTGGGTGAGCGCGTGGCAAACCGTCTGACTGCCGAGTACGGCATCGAGGCCACGCTCGTCAACCCGCGCTTTGCAACCGAGCTCGACCGCGAGTTCCTCGACAGTCTTGCCGCCGAGCATCGCGTTGTCGTCACCCTCGAGGACGGCATCTTGGACGGCGGCTGGGGCGAGCGCGTGGCATGCTATCTGGCATGCACGCCGTTGCGCACGCGCACCTTCGGCATCGCCAAGGGCTTCCCCGACCGCTACGACCCCAACGAGCTGCTGGCGCAATCCGGCATGACGGTCGAGAACATGGCCGCCGAAGCGGTACGTCTGCTGAACGAATAGAAAAACCTCCGCAAGGGAAGCACCCCTGCGGAGGTTTTTGTTTTCGCGACGCGATTATCCTAACCTGTAACATCTATGGCCCGAATTTCCGTCTAACTGTTACAGATTGAGACGTTCGAATTCCCCTGAAAAGAAAATCTCAATCTGCAACAGCTACTCGGCAAAAACGGCTGCAAATGTTACAGATTAAGACAAAGCAGCAAGGCAACTAGCGGTAGCTGTTCTTGAGAATTTCGACGACGTCGGGGTCGGTCAGCGTCACGGGGTCATGGCTAAACAGAACGCCGTTGGTCGTCAGAGCGTTGTGCGTGATGGCCGGCAGCTCTTCGACCGTAATCCCCCACTCGCTCATGGCGAGGTCGGCCACATGACAAGTCTCCATCAGGCGCGTGAGCTCAATCACGAAATCATGCGGATCATCCGCAGCGGCATTGCCCATCAGACGCGCCATGTCGATATAGCGCTCGGGTGCGGCACCGTGATCGATCATCCACGTGTGGTAGGCGCGCGCAATCATGATGAGTCCGGCACCGTGCGGCAAGTCGTGATGGTGCGCACTCATGCCATGTTCAAGACCATGCGAGCCCGTGGTGCCCGAGGCATCCATGGCATAACCGCCGAGCGTGTTGGCAAACGCAAGGCTCGAGCGCGCCTCCAGGTCATCGCCATTATTGACACACGTAGGCAGCGCCGCGGCGGCACGGCGGATGCCTTCGCGGCAAACCATGTCACCCATGGGCGTGTTGGTATTTGAGATGTAGCACTCAACGCAATGGAACAGGGCGTCGAATCCCTGATAAGCGGTCAGACGTGCCGGAACGCTCACCATAAGCTCGGGATCAACGATCGAAAGCACCGGAAACAGGCGCGGGTCGCCCAGGCGAAGCTTCTCGTCATTGTCCTCGCAGGACAGGACACCGCCCGCATCGACCTCGGAGCCGGTGCCCGCCGTGGTGGTCACGCAAACAAGCGGTAGCGGATCGTTAGGAATAGGCAGGCCGAGCGCAGTGCCACCATTCACAAAGTCCCAGATGTCACCGGGGCACTCGTTGCCCTCGGCGTCCGCATGCGGGTTTGCCGCCACCGCGCAGATGCCCTTGCTGCCGTCCATGACCGAACCGCCGCCGAGCGCCAGGACAAAGTCGCAGCCATGGGTGCGCGCCATCCAGCCGCCCTTGTTGACCGTCTCGCGCAGCGGGTTGGGCTCAATGCGGTCGAACAGCTCGTGCGCCACGCCGGCGCGGTCGAGCTCCGCCTCCAAACGTCCCAGATATCCAAAGCGCTTGACCGAGTTGCCGCCGGTCGTAACGATGAGCGCTTTGGTGCCGGGCAGCTTCTGCGCGCCCAGCTCGCCCAACTTGCCCGCGCCAAACAACACCTTGGTCGGCGCGAAAAACGAGTAACCGTTCATACGCGATCTCCTTACTTATATATGCGTCGCGTTGCCGCCATTATAGCGACCGCCGCGAGCGATTATGCCGTCTGCAAAGCGCTATCTCAGCTGCAATATTCGACGTTTGCCCAGATAAAACCTGCCAAAATAAACCTGTCCCTTTTTGGTAGGTAGAATTACCCATAAGGTAAGTATGTTTCTGAGTTATTTCGTGTTGACCCATTTGAGCGCGATAGGGTATAACTCTACTCAACCGCTAGGGATTTTATTGAGAAAGGTGTTCTACCATGAGCAAGAACCTCTCCCAGCAGGTCGTTCTCGACCGCCGCGGCTTCGTTGCCGCCACCTTCGCAACCGTCGCCGGCCTTGGTCTTGCCGGCTGCTCCGACACCAGCGCCGAGGCCGACAAGGGTTCCGCCGCCGGCTCCTCCAAGGGCTCCGAGGATACCGAGGTTTCCGCCACGCTCGATGCCAAGGCATTCGACAAGCTCGTCGGCAACGGTCCCAAAGCCGATAACGACGCCATCGCCGCCAGCACCTGGGCGACGGCCGTTAAGAACGCCGGCGTCTTTAAGATCGGTGGCGTTCAGACCTCTACGCTCTTCTCCCTCCTCAACGAGAAAGACGGTCAGACCCGCGGCTTCGACGCCGGTATCGCACAGCTCCTGTCCAACTACATTCTGGGCGAGAACAAGGTCGAGATCACCCAGGTGACCTCGGACACGCGCGAGTCCGTCCTGCAGAACGGCCAGGTCGACGCCGTCTTTGCCACCTACACCATCACTGACGAGCGCAAGAAGCTCGTCTCCTTTGCCGGTCCCTACTACTACACCCAGCAGGCCATCCTGGTGCTCGCCGATAACGACGACATCAAGAGCGTCGACGACCTTGCCGACAAGAACGTCGCCGTCCAGTCCGGCTCCAACGGTCCCGCCATCCTGGAGGAGTTCGCCCCCAAGGCCAGCCAGCAGGAGTTCAAGACCGACGAGGAAGCCCGCCAGGCACTCCAGCAGGGCCGCGTTGACGCCTACGTCATCGATAACAACATGCAGCAGAGCGCCCTGGTCCGCGAGCCCGGTAAATACAAGATCGCCGGCAAGCCCTTCGGCAGCAAGGAGCCCTATGGCATCGGTCTACCGCTCGATTCCGACGGCGTCGCCTTTGTCAACGACTTCCTTAAGAAGATCGAGGACGACGGCACCTGGACTGAGCTGTGGCAGATCTGCATCGGCGACCGTACGGGCGACACCAATGTTCCCGAGCTGCCCGAGATCGGCGCCTAGGCAGCGAGCCTGGTAACAGCCGCAACGAAACCATACGGAAACGCATGATGCGCTTTATTGCGGTAAACTGTTTCCTCACTGAGTTGTCGGGGCTTCCGTACACACGGGAGCCCCTTTCCTTACCGGCAGGAGGTCCGCATGAGTCTCTCCGAGCTCTGGTCGCTCTATGGCCAGAACTATATCGACGCCCTGCTAGCAACCTGGGGCATGACACTTGAGTCGTTTGCCATCGCCATGGTGCTGGCCGTTGCCGTCACCGTGATGCGCGTGTCGCCGCTCAAGCCGCTGCGCGTCTTTGGCGACCTGTATGTCCAGGTCTTCCGTAACATCCCCGGCATTGCGCTGCTCATCATCGTCGTCTATGCGCTGCCGCCGCTCAAGGTCGTCCTGCCCTACCGCACCTGCGTTATCGTCGCCACGGTCCTTTTGGGCTCGGCCTTTGGCTCCGAGAACTTTATGAGCGGCATCAATACCGTCGGCGTCGGTCAGGTGGAAGCCGCACGTTCGCTCGGCATGAGCTTCAGCCGCATCCTCGCCAAGATCGTGATTCCGCAGGCACTGCGCTCGAGTGTGCTGCCCATGACTAACCTCTTTATCGCCGTCATGCTCACTACCGCCTTGGGCAGCCAGGTGCCGTTGCAACCGCAGGAGCTCACCGGCGTGGTGAGCTACATCAACACGCGCTCGCTCGGCGGCGTCGCCGCGTTCTTTATCTCGGCGCTCGGCTACCTGGGCACGGCCTTTGTGGTGAGCCACATTGGCAACTACATCGATAAGAAGGTGAGGATCCTCCGATGAGCAAGCACTCCTCCCCTGCGCTTACCATGCGCGATGCGCTCTACGAGGCTCCCGGCCCCAAGATGCGCACCAAGATTCGCATCGGCACCGCCATCTCGCTTGTTGCCGTCGCCGCGCTCGCCGTCCTGGTACTGCAGCGCTTTTATGTGACCGGTCAGCTTTCGGTCCACTATTGGTATTTCTTTACGCACCTCACCACCTGGAAGTTCTTGCTTGCCGGCTTTGAGGGCACCGTTAAAGTCGCACTCACCGCCGGCGCCATCGCGCTGGTGCTGGGCCTGGCCCTTATGCTCGGCCGCACGAGCGACATTAAGCCGCTGCAGCTGGTCTGCCGCGTGCTCACCGATTTCTTCCGCGGCGTGCCGAGTCTGCTGTTCATCTACTTCTTCTTTTTGGTGCTGCCCCAGTACAAGATCGCGCTGCCGTCGTTTTGGATGCTCACGCTTCCCGTCGCGCTCGCCGCTGCCGGCGTACTTGCCGAGATCTTCCGCGCTGGCGTCAACGCCGTGCCGCGCGGTCAGGTCGAGGCCGCGCAGGCGCTCGGTCTCTCCAAAGCTAAAATCACCTTTAAAATCGTGCTGCCGCAGGCTATTCGGTTTATCATTCCGTCGTTGATTTCGCAGCTTGTGGTCGTCGTCAAAGACACCACCGTCGCCTACGTGGTGAGCTACACCGACCTCATGCAAAATGCCCGCGTGCTCATTACCAACTACGACGCCCTCGTGTCGGTCTACCTGGTAATCGCGGGCATCTACATCCTCATCAACGTCGCGATCAACAAGGCCGCTGTCTACGTTTCGCACAAGACCGGCGCGACCATCATCCGCTAACGCTTTACCATTTCGAGGCATAAGGAGCCGAGCACCATGGCACAGAGCACTTCTTCTACCGGCAATCAGCCGCTGATCGAGCTCAGGCACGTTGATAAGCACTATGGCGATCTACACGTCCTCAACGACATCAATCTCTCGGTCGACCGCGGCGAGGTCGTCGTGGTAATTGGCCCCTCGGGCTCGGGCAAGTCGACCATGTGCCGAACCATCAATCGCCTGGAGACCATCGACTCGGGCGAGATCCTCATCGAGGGTGAGCCCTTGCCGCAGGAAGGCAAAGACCTTGCCCGTATGCGTGCCGAGCTGGGCATGGTGTTTCAGCAGTTCAACCTGTTCGCACATATGACCGTACTGCAGAACGTCATGCTGGGGCCGGTCGACGTGCTGGGCGTGTCCAAGGAGGAGGCTCGTGAGCGCGCCATGGACCTGCTGGGCCGCGTGGGCGTTGCCGAGCAGGCCGATAAGGTGCCCGCACAGCTCTCGGGCGGCCAGCAACAGCGTGTAGCCATCGCCCGTTCGCTTGCCATGCAGCCCAAGGCCATGCTCTTTGACGAGCCCACGAGCGCCCTCGATCCCGAAATGATCAATGAGGTGCTCGAGGTCATGGTCCGTCTGGCCCAGCAGGGCATGACGATGATCGTCATCACGCACGAGATGAACATTGCCCGCCGCGTGGCCGCCCGCGTCGTGTTTATGGCCGCCGGCCAGATCGTGGAAACCGGCACGCCCGACGAGTTCTTCGACCATCCCCAGACCAAGCGCGCCCAGGACTTCCTCAACTCCATTAAGGGCCACTAACCAGCCACCCCGTGGGACAAATCCAACGGAAGTGTTGTCCCACGTCTCTCATGCGCCCTGTCACCTTTAGATTCGAAAGCCGCAACCATAATCGGAACCCGCACCTCATCGTCCTACACCCCGCATGTCGACGTCGATCCCGCCGTCCGTCCGCTCATCCTCGTCGCGCCGCGTTGGGAAGAGGCAAAGCCGTTTTTGAGCGAGACGCTCTCCCCCAACGAGGAAATCGCAAGTGTCTTTGTCGATGCCATCCTTGCCGCCGGCGGCCTGCCGCTGCAGATGTCCATCACCGAGGACATTGAGGTCATCCGTCATTACGTCGATATCGCCGACGGCGTCGCCATTCCCGGCGGCCCCGATGTCAATCCCAAACGTTGGGGCGATGATCGACCCTACGACCCCACCCTCTGCTGCGAAATCCGCGATAGCTTTGAGTTTAAGCTGGTCGACGAGGTACTCCGCGCCAAAAAGCCGCTCTTTACCACCTGCCGCGGCACGCAGCTGCTCAACGTCGCCACCGGCGGCACCCTGTGCATGGACGTGCCGAGCCTGGGTGCGCGCGAGGGTCGCACGCAGTGGCGTCACACCCACGTGCTCAACGATCCCGTGCACCCCGTCGAGGTCGTGCCGGGCTCGCTGCTGGAACGCGCGGTTGGCGGACACAGGCTAATCCAGACCAACTCCGCACACCACTGTTGCGTCGATCGTCTGGGTAAAAGCACGCGCTTGGTCGCCAAGGCAACCGACGGCGTTCCCGAGTGCATCGAAGTCGAAGGCCAGCCTTTCTGTCTGGGCGTGCAATGGCATCCCGAGTACACCTGGCAGACGCTCGAGACCGACTTTAACCTGTGGAAGTCGTTTGTCGAGGCAGCGGCCAAGGTAAAGCAGGCCCGTTAACTCGCGAACCACTCAGGTTAAAGCCTCCTATGCCAGCGGGGGCGGACACCAGCAACGGTGGCCGCCCCCGCAGTATTTGGTATGCTCGGTATGATTATCCCTCACAAACAATCAAAGAAATCTCGACCGCAATCGGTCTACGGTAAAGCAAATGGTAAAAACGCTTGCTACGTTAATTAGACAGTCAATTAAAATCGAGATACATTGACCATTCCCCAACGGGGTCACGCCGCAAATCCACATGAGCATCGAAGCTGGAAGTGGAAGCATGGAATTGGCCCCGAGCTGTATGTAGATCGCTACAACGTTGACAAGCAGCAGCATGCCAATCGGACCGAAGCCGGATCCAAAATAGGAAACAGCAATCACGCAAGAGACCACGTATGCAAGGCAGACGACACTCGCCAGAAGAAGTCGATAGCAAAATATATTCAGGTTGAAATACTGCTGAGCATCCAAAACGATTACGCAGTTAAGACAGTACAAAACGACACTCGACAGGATAAACGCGCCCAAAAGGGCAAAAGAAGACAGCGCCACTCGCGCAACGATAGCGCACACACGCTTCCCTCCCCGAGCCTCCGACAATCCCCAGGGTTCCTCAATAAAGCCCGAACTGACAAAGCGAGGCACAATGCAAGCCGCGATGAACGGAAAGAACAATGCATGAGCCAACGGGGCTACGTTGAAAAGCAGACCGCGAAAAACCCCTGCATTACCAAATAGAAGGACATCCTCTGCCGATAGCCGAAGCGTCGGGTCTGGGAAAAAGCCCAAGAAACTGTTCTCACGGAGGCTACAGAACCACATCGGGAAAGAATTAAGCTGCAATACCACCATGCACGCATAAATTACCAGGATTAAGGCGTACGCCCATTTGCTCGCATGCTTCCATTCTGACTGGAGAAGTCTTTTAATCTGACGAGCCATTGAACACACCCCCAGCGCGAAAGCTCACGAGAGCGTAAATCAATACCGATAGACAGCTGGCTGCCACGCCATATCCCAGAAGCGTCAGCTGCCCCATATCGCTATACCCAAGAGCACTTCCGACTCCAAGATACGGCCCCGGAAGAAGGAAAATCCATCGCAAGGACGGTATGGGCGCCTGAAGGTAAGTTCCGTAGAGCGTCAAGCTCATGACAAATCCGATTATTATCACAGCCCCGCTAAATACAGCGCTGCTTGTAATCCGATAGATGGTTACCGTCTCCAACGCAACCGATATCACCAATACGGCGTTGATTATCATTGCGGGCAAAAATGCAGCCAGCATGCTATGCGCATAGTTTTGCCCTCCACGTGTTATCGCTATTGCAAAAAGAAGAAGGCAAAGCGCACTATATGCTGCGCCAATTATTAAAGCAGACGAAAGCACATGTGCTAGGACCCCATTAAAGCGGGTAAGACCTCTTGCTGAAGAAATTCGGTGTCCCTCTTCATAGCCGCGCTCCTGTAAAATCGCCAGGCAAACGATGAGCGGAACGAACAGAGACGTGCCGGCAAAAGCACTGCGCACAAGGGACTCATCGGGTGCAGAAGGATCGATTACATTCCAGCAGAAACCAATATCCTCCCCAAAAACGCTATTGCCAAAGGCGAGCAACGTTGTTCCGTTTTTTAGAAAGACACCGAAGAGAAGGCCGAACGCCAGAATAAGCGCAAGACCAAACTTCGCCGGAAACATCCTGTGCAAACGCATCATATCTGCCTTTATGGGATGGATCGCCCGCTTCATAGCGAGACCGCCTTCATCAAGCGCCTGTAATACTCTTTTAGGGACGACGCCTCATCCCTTATGACGTCCATCGATTCCTTTTTCAGCAGTTCGCCGTCATGAATAAACACGCAACTTGTTGCAACTGATGCCAACTCATCCAAATCATGGCTAGAGATGAGCATGGTCTTACCCTGTTCTCGATTCAATCGACCGATAAGGGCCCATATACTCTCGATGCCCAGCGGGTCCAAACCGTTTGCTGGCTCATCAAAAATAAGCAGGTCAGTGTCACCCAACAAAGCCGTAGCTATATCCAGCCGCCGTTTCATTCCCAGAGAAAAACTGCTTACGCTCTTTTTCTCTTCGACGTCCAGTCCAACTAGACTCAAAACGCGAGGAACCTCACGTTTCTCATCAAGCCCCCATTCCGCACATCGGATCCGAAGATTCTCAACCGCACTGAGGGACTGGTATGCTCCGCTGGAATCTGGCACATAGCCGACACGCGTCCGCATCAGGCTAAGCTCTCTCTTTGATTTGCCTCCAAAGAGCTCCACGCTCCCCGACGATGGCTCGCAGAGGCCCAAGACGATTTTAATAAGCGTGCTTTTGCCCGCACCGTTTGCACCGACAAGGGCACAGAGCTCAGACTGATGCACCTCGAAGGAAACGTCATGCAAAACGCGCCGTTTCCCGTAGCGCTTTGACACCTTTGACAGCTTTATCGCTGATGCACTCATTGGCCTCCCGTTCTGCTTGATAGCAAAACTGCCCATATCGTTCCTCCTTTCTTTTATCGTAGTTGCTTGTAGTTATTGTTTGTCAATAACTTATATTTGTCAAGATAATCTAAAAGAAAGAACCCGTGTTAGACACGGGCCCTTTGAGCTGATAATTCGTTATAGTTGTTCGCTTTATGCTACTCGTCGCTCAAATCTACAGCGAAGACTGATGTCGGAAGCGACGCCTCATTGCCTCCACCATTCCGCATCTGCCTCACGACATTTTTTGCACGCTCAACAATAAGCTCCTCAAGCTCTTTCTCACTCACCCGCCGAATAATATCTCCCGGTTGACAGTCAAGTTCATCGCAAATATCGAGAAGCGTCTTAAGGCGAATAGCTTTAATTTTTCCGTTTCTTAGCTTAGAAATATTAGCCGGAGTATGCCCCGTGCCACGAATCAGATCAGCACTGGGCTTTCCGGTCTTAAGTAGCTGCGTCTCAAGCTCGATGATGAGATAGCTCATGCTTCCCCCTACACAAGCTCGTCAGACTGCTCTTGGAGCAGCGAGGCATAACTCCAGATCACCGAGATACACAGACAGACAGCCGCGCCGATAAGCGACCCCGCATCAAAGGCAACGCCTTGGCAAATCTCAATAACGAAGGAATGAGGCACGACGTAAAGCTCCGGCCCACCAATGGTAAGATTGACCGATCCGTAGGCACCAATAAGCGAAACCGCGGCGTTAACAGCAAAGGCAAGCGCAAGAACACGGATAAGCCGCACATGCGTCTTGGTAAAGGGCGAGACGCCTCGCGAGATGTTACGGCTGATCCCACACAGAACGACAAGCGAAATACCCACGACGAGTGCCAGGCACAGTCCGCTTGGGATAACGATGCACCCGCCATCGAGAAGCGTCACGACGCCGAAAGAATCGACAGAGGCAACGTTTGCAACCGCATACCAGATCACGTAAACAACCAACGCGGCAAAAGCGACGAGCATCCCTGCAAAAACGGCTGCCATGCAAAAGCCAAGCTTCCTGATATTTTCGCCCGCTTTGGCCATACGCTGAACGCTGTTAGACATACACTCACCCTCATCGACTCTATCGTTATTCGAACAGTTTATCGAACAACGATATTGATTGCATGCGGAAAGCCCCGCCAGCGCGCATAGGCCATTTACTAACCCGGAGGGGTGAGCGTGGATTTTTGGACACATATCGAACGAGAGTGGATAATCTCCCACTTTGAGGCCGCCACCGGGCCTAAAACGGGAGATTATCCACTCTCATAGTCATCAAGGCCCGCAAGCCCTTATTCAGCCGCCTCGCGCAGGGCCGACATCGTAGCCGCATATTGCTGCTGCAGCGCATGCATTCCCTCACGAGCGCCGTCAACGGCATCGGCGCCGCGCAGCGCCTCGGTCACCACGACCGCCGGCTCGTACAGATTATCGAATCCCAGGTTCTGGCTCACGCCCTTGAGCGTATGCGCTGCCATAAACGCGCTCTCGGCGTCTCCTGCCGCCATGGCAGCCTCCAGCTTGTCCATGCTCTCGTCATCCAAAAACTTGAGGGCAAAGCGGGCAAGCATTTCCTCACCCATCAGCCGAGCGCACGCGTCATCATAATTGGCGCCAATCTTCTCATACGCCTCACGCATGGAAATCATGGATTAAAACTCCTTTGGTCAAACTAAATCGTGGGAAACGCGACAACGTCGGCAGGGCGTGCCAATGTCTCGGCAATACGGTCTTGCACCTCGAGCAGGCAGTCGAGCAACAGCGGGTTAAAGGTGCCGCACTTACCGTCCAGGATCATCTGGATCGCCTCCTTGTGCGGGATAGCATCCTTGTACACACGCACACTCGTCAGAGCATCGTACACGTCGGCCACCGAAACCACCTGTGCGGCAATGGGAATTTCGTCGCCCTTAAGGCCATCAGGATAACCCTTGCCGTCCCAGCGCTCGTGGTGCCAACGCGCAATCTGGTACGCATATTCCATAAGCGCATTGCCGACGTGATGGCGGCCCAGCTCAAGCAACATGTCGGCGCCAATCGTAGTATGCGTCTTCATAATCTCAAACTCCTCGGGCGTAAGGCGCCCGGGTTTGTTGAGAATCGCATCGTCGATCGACATCTTGCCAATATCGTGCAGCGCCGAAGCCAGGGCAATCGTGGAGCGTTCCTCATTGTCAAGGAAGATGGTGCCGCTACGCTGGACCAGACAGCCAAGCAGCAGCTCGGTCAGCTTTTCGATGTTCGTAACGTGCCTGCCGCTCTCGCCATTGCGAAGCTCCATGACGCCGGCCATGATGTCGATGAGCATGCGACTGTTCTTGACGCGCTCGTTGTACTGCTGGGACAGCAGGCTCGTCAGGCGACGCTGTCTGGCGTATAGGCGGATGGTGTTGCTTACACGGCGGCGTACGACACGGGAGTCAAATGGACGGCTGATATAGTCCGAGGCGCCCAGCTCGTATGCGCGCAGAACCATATCATCGGAATCTTCGCTCGAAATCATGATGACAGGCAGATTGTCGATACCCGATCGGCGCGACAGATCGGCCAGCACCTCAACGCCGCTTATGCCCGGCATCACAATATCCAGCAGCACAAGCGACAACTTATCGCCATAGCGGTCGACCATGTCGAGCGCCGTACGACCGTTATCGGCCTCGAGGATGCAATACTCGTCCTTGAGCATCTCGTTGAGAATGGCTCGGTTCATCTCGGAGTCATCGATAATAAGCACCAAAGGCTTTTCGCTTTGGAAGGCCTCGATGGAATCGGAATCGGTCACGACCGTACCGGCTTTTGCCTTAGCGCGGCTCAGTAACTGGACTGCGCGGCCAACGCCCTCGTCGACCGTCTCGCCATGAATGCGAGCGCCACCAACACATGCCGTCAAGCTCACGTACTCATGGCCCGGAATAACCGTGGAATGAACGGCATCGCATACCTGATGCAGGCGACGGGTAAAGTCATCGGAGGGAATATCGGGCATGACGACCACAAACTTGTCGCAGCCATAGCGCACAAGCTCGTCAGTCGAACGAATACCGCTGCGTATGGCTGTCGCCACGGCACCGAGCGCAAGGTCGCCGGCATGGCGGCCACACGTATCGTTGAAGACCCTAAAATCATCAAGGTCGATCACCGCCACGCCGGCCTTCATGCGGGCGCTACGGAGCTTTCCCTCGTAATATCGACGATTGCGCACACCCGTCAGCACGTCGGTGTAGACAAGGTTCTCTTCTGCAGCCTCTTGTTCATCGATCGGACGCACCATCAGCAAGACGTGAGGCTCGCCCTCGACCTTTAGAGGGCGCAGACGGGCGCGGTACTCAACACCATCGTTGAGCAGTTGCTCCGACACCTCATCGGAGTCTGCCAAGGCCTCAAGACTCGACTGACGCAGACAAGGGCAGCGATCGCCGGCGAGCAAGCAGTTAGGCTCGCTCTTAATCTGATCGGCCGACAGCAAACGCACCACGGGGTAGGTCTTCGCGACACGGGCGACCTCGGCGGCAGCCTCCTCGTCGGTTAGATTGACCTCGTGATTATTGAGCATATGGGGCCCTTTCGATAGTTTCGCATGGAGCGGTGGGTTCCAAATGTTACAAGGGTAACACCTTGTCGATGCAGGTAAGCACGTGAATGCTGCTACATTTTTATGAGTTGGCAGACGGCGCGATTGAAGCCGCAGACGTGAGGTTTTGAACACATTTGTTAACACGGCCGAAACGTCTACGGGTGAAGCCCGCTTTGGCTATTGCGGCTGCTAGAGCCCCAGGATGCCACGAACAGCCCGGGCAGCCGCTGCCGGGCGATCGCGCAGGCCGTTGTGCGCGCCGGGAACCGTTACGAGCGGACAGTCCAAAAGCTCAGCCGCCACCCTCGTGCCCGCCTCGCGGGGCGTGCCAACCGAGAGCTCACCCAGAAGCACGGCGGCCATCGTTTTTGACGCACGAACGCTATCCCAATCGGGAACGCAGGTCATAGTAATCCCGTATTCGTTTGCCATGAAACTACGGCCGTTGCGCAGGGCATGCTTGGCTTCTGCCTCGGTTGTCTTGGGAGCCTCAGGGTCCGAATCGCCGATGGCGCCCAGGAAGGCCCGTAATGCCCTGGAGACCTTTCCCGCGGCGATCATCTCGAGCAAAACCGAGGCCGCGCCCAGGCCGGCACCCTCGTTTGTCACGGCGGGTTCATGCAGGATCGCACGCGAGATTATGGCGGGGTTTGCACGGAGAAGCTCCAGCGCCACCAGCGTACCGGCACTGTGCGCGAGCACGTTTGCCGGAGCGCCAATATGCTCGATAACGGCCTGCAGGGCGGCGGCCTGGGCGGCGAGGTCGTAGCGTCCGTCTGCAGCGTCGCCGCTCTCGCCGCAACCGCGGCGGTCGTAGGCAATGACGCGATAGTCGCAGGCGAGCTCGCGGGCGATACCGTCAAAAAAGACACCGTCGACGCACGCACCGTGCACGCACACCAAGGCAGGAGTATCAGGCGACACATCCGGGCCGGCATATTCGCGACAGGCGATCGTGGTGCCCGCATTCTCGACCGTAAAATCCATACTGTATTCCCATCGTCAACGCCACCAGGCCGTGCCGGGGCGCGGCTTGGCCAGATGGCGTCATTTTGTGTGTACATGAATGCGTTTACTGTACCCGACTCGCACTCTTTCATGACGGGGTTTCGTAAACTCACCCGATTGCAAGGTTTCTGCCTAAACAACAGCACCCAAACCCGCGACCCACATGGAGGCCGATGCTATGCTTAAGCTCAACTGTCCCAAGGAGCATATGCCTATGTCTACGTTTTTAAATGCCAGCCCCATCTTTGGGCCCGTCCGCAGCCGTCGCCTGGGCCTTTCGCTTGGTGTCAACATGATGCCGGCGAGCGGCAAGATTTGCACGTTCGACTGCATCTACTGCGAGAACGGTCTCAACGCCGAGCGCCCCTGCCACGAGCCCTATAACACCGCTGCCGTGGTGCTCGACGCACTTGAGGCCAAGCTGCACGAGATGGCAGCTGAGGGTGAGCTGCCCGATGTGATCACGTTTGCCGGCAACGGCGAACCCACCGCCGCGCCGGAGTTTCCGCAGGCCATCGCCGGTGCCGTCGCGCTTCGCGATCAGCTGGCCCCAAACACCAAGATTGCCGTGCTTTCCAACGGCACGCGCGCCGACCGTCCCCAGGTGCACGATGCGCTCATGATGGTCAACGACAATATCCTCAAGCTCGATACGGTCGACCCGGCATTTATCCAGCTGCTCGACCAGCCCGTTGGCCCCTACGATGTAGGGCACCAGATCGAAACGTTCGCGAGCTTTGACGGTCACGTTATTATCCAGACGATGTTTTTGAGCGGCGAGCACCGGGGCAAGTCCCTCGATAACACCGGCGAGGAGTACGTCGGCCCTTGGCTCGCGGCGCTCGAGCGCATTCGCCCGCAGGAGGCGACCATCTACACGGTGGCGCGCGAGACACCGGTCACCGGCCTTGCCAAAGCGGCGCCCGACGTGCTCGACACGATCGCCGCACGCGTGCGCGCCCTCGGCATTCCCTGTCAGGTGAGCTACTAGCAAAACCACGCAGCAGCTAGTGCCCGCCATCCCACTCCATCAGTTGCGGTGATATAGTTCCTATTTATGCTGCTAAACCGCTTAAACCGGAACTATATCACCGCAACTTTTATGGACGCGTGGGTGGGCTATACTAGCTGCGAATGAAAGGAAGTTAGCCATGTTTGACAATGGACCCGTACCTGGCCGCAACGACGCTTGCTGGTGCGGCAGCGGCAAAAAATATAAGAAATGTCATAGCGCCTTCGACGAGCGCCTCGAGCGCCTGTGGGAAGAGGGCTGGGAGGTCCTGCCCCGCACGCTCTACAAGACGCCCGCCGATATCGAGGGCATCAAGCGCTCGGCCGCCATCAACGTGGGCGTGCTCGACTACGTAGGTGAGCACATCGCCGCAGGCATGACCACCAACCAGATCGACCAGATGATCTACGACTACACCGTCGAGCACGGCGGCACGCCGGCAGACCTCAACTACGAGGGCTACCCCAAGAGCGTGTGTACCTCGATCAACGACGTGGTCTGCCACGGTATCCCCTGCGATACGGATGTGCTGCACGAGGGCGACATCATCAACGTAGACTGCTCCACGATTTTGGACGGCTACTTTAGCGACTCGAGCCGCATGTTCTGCATCGGCGAGGTCTCTGCCGAGCGCCAGCGCCTGGTCGACGTCACCCGCGCCAGCGTGGAGGCGGGCCTGGCGGCCGTCAAGCCATGGCTGCCGCTGTCCGTTATGGCCGAGGCCGTGCAAAAGACCGTCGAGGACGCCGGCTTTAGCGTGGTGCGCGAGTACGGCGGACACGGCATTGGCAAGGAGTTCCACGAGGACCCGTTTGTGGGCTTTACCACCGAGGCACCCGATGTGGACACCATCATGGCCCCGGGCATGGTCTTTACCATCGAGCCCATGGTCAACGCCGGGGCGCCCGACATTAAAATTAGCAAGGGCGACGGTTGGTGCGTGCGCACCAAGGACGGCAGCGATTCGGCCCAATGCGAGGTACAGCTCGTAGTGACCGAGGACGGCTACGAACTGCTGAGCTGGTAGCCGCAAATGCGCCGGGCTTCGCGATGGATATGTTAACCATCGCGAAGCCCGGCGTTTTATTTGAACGTTTTGCCTGATAAAACCTGCCAAAATAAACCTGTCCCTTTTTGGCAGGTTGAGCGGAGAGGACTGCTTGTGAACATCCTGGTTTTGCTGCCCGTCAACGACCGCCATCGCGCAATTCTTGAGTCGAGTGCTCCGGGCGAGGACTTTATCTACACGAGCTCCGACGCCGCCACACGTGAACAGGTCGCCGATGCCGACGTGATCTTGGGCAACATTGACCCTGCCCTGCTTACCGCATGCGAGCATCTCCAGTTGTTGCAATTGCAGACCGCTGGCTATGACGACTATCTCGCCGCCGGCACCGTGCCGGCTGAAGCCAAGCCGTCTTGCTCGATCGGCGCCTACGGTCAGGCCGTGAGCGAGCACATGTTTGCCATGGTGCTGTCTATGATGAAGCGTCTGCCCGGCTATCACGATCTGCAGCGTGAGCATCGCTGGAAGGATTTGGGGCCGGTTACCTCGCTCAAAAACGCCAACGTGCTGGTGCTGGGCGCGGGCGATATCGGCGGCCATTTTGCCACGCTCTGCCGCAGCATGGGCGCGCACGTCCGCGGCATCAAGCGCCATCCGCTCGTCTACCCCATTGTGTTTGAGGATATGGACGGCATGGACGCCCTACCTGAGCGCCTGGCAGAGGCCGACATCGTCGCGTCCTTTATGCCCAGTACGCCCGAGACCCGCGGTCTGGCGAACGCCGAGTTCTTCGCCGCGATGAAGCCGGGCGCCTTCTTTGCCAACGGCGGCCGCGGCGATCTTGTAGTTGCCGAGGACTTGGCTGCCGCTCTGGAGTCGGGACATCTCGCCGGCGCCGCGGTCGACGTCACCGACCCCGAGCCGCTGCCCGCCGCAAGCCCCCTGTGGGATGCGCCCAACATGCTCATCACGCCGCACGTCTCCGGCTGGTTCCATCTGGCCGCCACCCTCAACAACGTCGTCGACATCGCCGCGGAGAATCTGCGTCACCTGCAAACCGGCGAGACCCTGCGCTGCTGGATCGAGCACTAATCTTGTTCCGCCGTTCTAACGAACGGCGGAACACTCGACGCTGCGACCCCGTCTGGACGGCAATCTGCCTTTCAATCGTCGGGCATGGCCAGAAGGCCAATGCCCTCCTCTTTCAAGGCACCTTGCTCGCCCAGACGGGCTCTCGCTGACTTTTGTTCAACCTATAGGGACTGGCTGGCGCGGCCCTGCCTGGAGACATTCGCTGACTTTTATTCGACCTGTGGGGTCTTCAAATTGTTAGAGCGTTGCTAAGTAATTCTTTGCGTCTTTTACACTCATTGCGGCGACTGGTGCGTGTGAGCAGAGCTTGACATCGTTGGTGACCAGAAGGTCTGCCTTTGCGCGCATCGCTGCCGCGATGATTAAATCGTCTTCGTAATCGCTATGGAGCTTACGCTGCTTACTCGCCATCCATATGTCGCTCAGATCGCAGGGCACGGGCGTAGCAAGTTGCAACAACACATCAAGACAATCCCATGCGAGTGATGTCGCCGCCGAAGCGGCATCTTGAGACAGCGAACCGTGCTCTCGCCGATACCACGCCTTATGTTCGCTCGAAATCAAATAGAACAGGTCTTTGGACGATGTCGCCGCATACATCAGCTCAGCCTGAGCCGTACACGCATCACGCAAAAACTCAATCGTGGCCGAACGACCACGTCGTGAGGGGATGAAATAATCAAGCCACACGTTGGTGTCAACTAAGATGCGCTTAGGATTCTCACTCTTAGAGCCAGCTCATCTCCTCGCCATTGCGATCATCATAGGCGTTCCGTTTGAGTTCTTCAT
>CAJMSL010000024.1 GCA_905216045.1 uncultured bacterium | reverse complement strand
AGAACCGCAAGCGCGACGAGCTCGTCCGCGCGTTTTTTTATTTATTTGAGACGGGGTACACCGAGATCTACATCATCGACACCGCCGAGTTCGCGATCCCCGGCCTTGACGACGAGTTCCGCGTCATCGTCTCCCCGTGGATCCTTTCCTCGCTGATCACCGATCGCCTTGCCGCTTACTACGAGACGGTCACCAAGCACAACCTCAACTACCGTCGCTACTATCACCAGTTCGACTACTAAGAGCAAATAACGTTTGTGTAATCGGGCCTCGCTCCTATATGGAACGGGGCCTCGCTTGGGTTGGAGAGTAATTATGAGCTATCCCCAGCTTGCCGTCATGAATATCAGCCATCGTTATTTTGACCTTGAGGAGTTCTTTTCTTCGGCGTCGGCTTCGGGCTACACGTGTTGCGAGCTTTGGACCGGGGCGATGCATCTGTATGTCGATTGCCATGGATACGATTCGCTCGAGCAGGTGCGGGAGCTATCACAGCGGTATGGGGTTCGGATTGTGGGGCTTTGTCCCGAACAGAACAATCCCAAGCCGTGGAATATCGCGGCGCGCGGGAATGAGGCGCGCGCTCGCACGCTCGCGTACTTTAAGAACGTTGTGGATATCGCGGCGGAACTTGGAGCCGAGCAGGTCATGGTCTCGAGCGGCTGGGCATTTTTGAACGAGCCGATCGAGGATGCGTGGGGTCGCAGCGCCTCGATGCTGCGTGCGATTGCCGAGCATGCGGGAGAGCGCGGCGTGCGACTGGTGCTCGAGGCCCTACAGCCGGTTGAGTCGATGATCGTGAACTCGGCGGCCGACACGAAGCGCATGATCGAGGCAGTTGATCATCCGGCACTTAAGGCGTGTCTGGATTTGGGCGCTATGGCGGTGGCAGGGGATACCATCGACGATTATTTCGATCTGCTTGGCGATGATGTCGCCCACGTGCATTTTGTCGATGTTGCGGCAGACGGCACGACGCATCTTGCTTGGGGTGACGGCGACCGCGATATGCGCGCCGACCTAGATAGGCTGGTGGCGCGCGGCTATCGCGGAGTTGTTTCGGCCGAGACCTATGACTGGCGCTATTTTGCCAATCCCGCGGCAGCCGACGCTCAGGTTATGGCGGAGTACCGACGCGCGATTGGCGCCTAAGTGGGACAGGGCGCCGAGTTGGCGTTTGACGCTTTTTGAGAAACGGGACGTGCTTTCCGCTTGAGGCTTCTGGCGGAAAGCACGTCCCAGAACAGGCGCTCAGAATGGGACACACTTTCCGCTGAGGACCTCAACCGGAAACCGCATCCCAGTTTTTGGCTGGCGGGCGGGACGCGCTTTCCCCTATGTTTCCAAATGAATACGCTGTGAGCCGAGGAAGACGATTCTCCCCGCAAACACTCTAGTATGCTAAAGTACCCAGAAGATCGGCGGAGCTATGCCGGTCTTCTGTTCTATATGAAACACAGCATGAGGAGGCTCATCAGATGACGGCCACACCGTGGGGATTCCGGGACATATTGCCCGAGGAGGCTCAGGCGCGCGAGGAGATCGCATATACGGTGAAGGGCTGCTTTAGGGAGCATCATTACCTGCCGGTCGAGACGCCACTGCTCGAGGACAAGGGTTCGCTCGAGGAGGGCGGCCGCATTGCGGACACGCCGTTTAAGCTCTTTGACGATGATGGCCGCCTGCTGGTGGTCCGTCCCGACAACACATTGCCGATCGTGCGCTTGGTTTCGACCCGCATGCGCGCGGCCGACCTGCCCCTACGCCTTCGCTACGAGGCGCCGGTGGTTCGCGAGTGCCAGCGCAATGCCGGTGGCTCGCGTCAGTTTACACAGCTGGGCTTTGAGCTTATCGGTGCGGGCGATACCGCGGGCGATGTCGAGATCGTCTCGCTCGTGGCCGAGGCCGTGCGTAAGCTGGCACTGCCCGATGCGCGCATTATCGCAGGTAGCGTGCGTCCGTTTAAGGAACTGCTCGCGGCGTGCGAGGATCGCGAGCTGGCCGCTGAGGCCCTGCGCTGCGTGCACGCCAACGACTTTGTGGGCCTCGATGCCCGCGTGGCGGCAAGCACCGAGTCCGATGCCGTCAAGGCCGCCATTAGCGAGCTGCCGCGTCTGCACGGCGGTGCCGAGGTGCTCGACCGCGTGGACGCGCTGCTGGAGGCTGCCGGTATCGTCGCGCCGCTGACGCGCGAGCTGCGTGCCCTGGTTGAGGGCCTGGCACCCGAGGACGCCCAGGTGCTGTCGTTCGACTTCTCTATCATGAACTCTTTCGATTACTACACGGGCCTGGTCTTTAAGGCTTATGCCGGCGGACTGCCCGATCCGGTCGGTTCGGGCGGACGCTATGATTCCATCTTCACCGGCGCGTTTGGCGACGGTATCGAGGTGCCGGCGGCGGGCTTCGCCTTTTCGCTCGAGCGCCTGGAGGCCGCGCGCACCTCGGCCGAGGATGCCGCTTCCGATGGCGATCACGCCGCGGGCCGTGGCGCCGAGGGTCCGCTGCGCATTGCCGTGCCCAAGGGCTCGCTCAAGGCCGACACGCTCGACGTGCTTGAGTCCGCGGGCTTGGATGTCTCTGAGCTGCGCGATCCCGGTCGTCATCTCATCGTGCGCGGTCGCGACACGCGTGCCGGCGAGGGCGCGGTCGGCGATATCGAGTTTGTCATCGTGCGTCCCAGCGATGCGCCCGCCTTTGTGGGCTGCGGCGGCGCCGACTGCGGCATCTGCGGTTGGGACTCGCTTATCGAGGCCGACCTCAACCTGCTGCAGCTGGTCGATCTGGGCTACGGCCTGTGCACGTTTATCGAGGCGGAGCCTGCATGGCGCGCCGGCCAGGCCGAGCGCAACTACGCCCGCCGCGGGTCGCTTCGTGTGGCCACCAAGTACCCGCGCATCGCGAGTGCCTGGTATGCCGAGCGCGGCGTGAATGCCGATATCGTCTCGCTGCACGGTAACATCGAGCTGGGCCCCATCGTCGGCATGACCGATCGCATCGTGGACGTTACCGCCACGGGTGCCACGCTACGCGACAACGACCTGGTTATTACTGGTCGCATTATGGACTGCACGGCCCGCTTCTTTGTCAACCCGGGTGCCGCGCGCCTGGATCCGCGCGTGCGCAACCTGGCAGATCGCCTGGCCGCGGCCGTGAAGGACAAGCATTTTGAGCCCGTCGCGGGCTCGGCACAATAGCGCGAGCACGCACGGGCGTCCCAACGTCTGGGCTGCGGGCCGATTGGCGCCGCCGCCCGGCCTCTCGTTTTTTCAAACGCAACCTCGACCGATAGGGGATACCGATATGAAGACCATCAAGCTTTCTCCCGGTGAGCGCCTCGTTACCAACCAGCTCAACCGCAAGGGCGTGCTGCCGCAAAACATCGTCGACGCCGCCCGCGATATCGTGGCCAACGTGCGCGCCAACGGCGATGCCGCAGTGCGCGATTACTGTCAGCGCTTTGACGGTGTTGAGCTGCAGAGCTTCCGCCTGCCGCAGGAGCAGATCGATGCCGCGCTCGAAGACCTCGACCCCGCGTTTGTCGCGGCGCTCGAGAAGGCCGCGCGCCAGATTCGCGAGTTCCACCAGCGCGAGGTCGAGCAGAGCTGGTTTACCACGCGCGCAGATGGCACGATGCTCGGCGTTAAGGTGACCCCGCTCGCGGCGGCCGGCATCTACGTGCCGGGCGGTCGCGCGCAATATCCCTCCACGGTGCTCATGAATGCCATTCCCGCCAAGGTTGCCGGCGTCAAGCGCGTGGTCATGGTGACGCCGCCGCAAAAGGACGGCCTGATCAGCCCCTACACGCTTGCTGCGGCAAAACTCGGCGGCGTGGACGAAATCTATATGGTGGGCGGCGCTCAGGCCGTGGCCGCGCTGGCGTACGGTACCGAGACCATTCCGTGTGTCGATAAAATCACCGGACCGGGTAACGCCTTTGTTGCCGCGGCCAAGCAGATCGTCTCGGGTGACGTGGGAATCGACATGGTCGCCGGTCCCTCCGAGGTCTGCGTGCTGGCCGACGCCACGGCCAAGCCTATGGTGGTCGCGGCAGACCTGATGGCCCAGGCCGAGCACGATCCGCTGGCAGCCTGCTATCTGGTGACTTGCGACGAGCAGTTTGCGCGCGAGGTCGAGGCCGGCATCGACATCCTGGTGGCGCAGTCGCCGCGTTCCGAGACCACGCGCGCTTCGCTCGACAACGAAGGCACCATCGTGGTGGCCGCCGACATGGCTGCCGCCGTCGAGGCCGTGAACACCGTGGCGCCCGAACACCTGGAGCTGCACTGCAAGGATGCAATGGGCCTGCTTGGCGGCATTCGCAACGCCGGCGCCATCTTTGTGGGCGCTTGGAGCTCCGAGCCGCTTGGCGATTATGTTGCTGGCCCCAACCACACGCTGCCGACCGGCGGCACGGCCATGTTCTCCAACCCGCTTTCGGTCGAAGAGTTCGTTAAGCGCTCGAGCGTCATTTGCTATACGCCCGAGGGTCTGCTCTCCGACGCTCCCGCTACGCAGCGCCTGGCCGAGGCCGAGGGCCTGTGGGCGCACGCGCTATCCGCCGCCCTGCGTCGCCGCGTGCTGGAGCAGGGCGAGGATGCCGTGAGTGCCGAGTCGCTCGCCGCGGCCGACCTGACCAAGGTTGCCTGGCCGGGCGACGCTGTGGCGACGGTCGCCGAGGGCGTGAACCTGGCTTCCGCTGGCGCGACCGGCGAGGGGGCCTAACATGGCCGAACTGACGCCGCGCATGAAGGAGCTCGTCCAGCCCTACCTGGCCGGCATTGAGCCCTATGATCCCAACTTTACGCCTACGCGCATCAACCTTTCGGCCAACGAGAACACCTATCCCGTGCCGGTCGGCGTGCGCGAGGCAATCGATGCGGCCTTGGCTGCCACGCCGCTCAACCGCTATCCCGACCCCATGTCCAACGACCTACGCGATGAGCTTGCTGCCTGGCATGGCGTGGCGCGTGAGAACATCTGCGTGGGAAACGGCGGCGACGAGCTGCTCTATAACTACCTGCTGGCGTTTGGCGGCGCGGGACGGACCCTGCTCAACTGCCCGCCGTGCTTTAGTGAGTATGCGTTCTTTGCGTCGCTTTGTCAGACCGAGGTGCGCGATGTGTGGCGCGACCCGGCGACCTTTGAACTCGACCAGGCGGCGGTGCTTGCGGCGGCGCCCGAGTGCAATCTGGCGATCGTGACCTCGCCCAATAACCCCACGGGCGATGTGACGCCGCTCGACTTTGTCGCGGCCCTGTGCGATGCGTGCCCCGGCATGGTCATGGTCGACGAGGCCTACGTTGAGTTTGCCGACGATTCGTTTGGCGCGGCAACCACGGCGCAGGGGCTTATCGCCGAGCATCCCAACCTGGTGATTCTGCATACGCTGTCCAAGGCGTTTGGCGCTGCCGGCACGCGTCTGGGCTATGTGATCGCGGCACCCGAGGTCATCGATGTGTTTGCGGCGATTCGCCAAATCTACTCGGTTAACGTGCTGAGCCAGGCCGCCGCGCTTGCCTGCGTGCGTGCCCGCGATGCGTACGCGCCCGTAGTGGCACAGGTTGCATCCGAGCGCGAGCGCGAGCTGTGCGCCCTACGCGCAATGGCTGCCGAGGGTCTGACCGTGGAGGCGTGGCCGAGCGCGGCGAACTTTGTGCTCGTGCGCACGCCGCATGCCACGCGCGTGCGCGAGCGTCTGCGCGACGAGTATTCGATTTTGGTGCGCGACTTTAGCTACGCGCCGGGACTCGCGGACTGCCTACGCATTACCGTGGGTACCCCGCAGGAAAACGACGAGGTGCTGGCTGCGTTTGCCGCGCTGGTGAAGGAGGAGATGTAGATGGACCGCTATGCCGAGGTGACCCGCAAGACGGGCGAGACCGACATTGTCGTAAAGCTCGACCTGGACGGAAGCGGCGTGTGCGATATCTCGACCGGCGTGCCGTTTTTCGACCACATGCTCAACGCTTTTGGCCGCCATGGTCTGTTCGATCTGACGGTGCACGCGGTGGGCGACGTGGAGGTCGATGCGCACCACACCGTCGAGGACACGGGTATCGTGCTGGGCGAGGCGTTTTGCCAAGCGCTGGGCGACAAGGCGGGCATTACGCGCTTTGCCGACGCGGCGATTGCCATGGACGAGACGCTTGTGATGGCTGCTGTTGATATTTCGGGCCGCGGACAGGCCTACTGCGAGCTGCCCGTGCCGACCGAGCGCGTGGGCAGCTTCGATACCGAGCTGGCCGTCGAGTTCTTCTACGCCTTTGCGCGCGACGCCAAGCTCACGCTGCACGTGCGCGAGCTGGCGGGCAGCAACTCGCATCACATTATCGAGGCCGCCTTTAAGGCCGTGGGCCGCACGATGCGCCATGCCTGTGAGCTGGATCCCCGCGTGCATGGCGTCCCCAGCACCAAGGGTTCACTGTAACCTGCCAAAAAAGGGACAGGTTTTGAATGGGGAAAAGGAGGGTCGCGTGGGCGAACCGAAGGTCGTGGTGGTCGACTACCACAAGGGCAACTTGTCGAGCGTTGTGCGCGGGCTTGCGCGCGCCGGTGCCGCCGCCTGCACATCGGACGATCCGGATCAGATCCGCAACGCCGACGGCCTGGTCATCCCGGGCGTGGGCGCGTTCTACGACGCGATTGCCTTTATGCGCCAAAGCGGCGAGGCGGCGGCCGTGCTCGACGCCGTTGCCGCCGGAACTCCGCTGCTCGGCATCTGCCTGGGCCTTCAGCTGTTTTTTGAGCGCGGCGACGAGGGCGTGCCGGCGGACGAGGGCGCGGACGCGGACGACGGTGCCTCCGAGCAGGTCGGCGGCCCCTGGGTCGATGGCCTGGGCATCATGCGCGGCTCGTGTACGCGCTTGGAATCGAGTCGCCTGAAGGTGCCACACGTGGGCTGGGACCAGGTGCACATGACGCCCGCCGGCGCGGCCGATCCGCTGCTTACTGGTTTTGCCGAGGGTGCCAACATGTACTTCACCCACAGCTACGCGGTGGCCGACGATGCCGATGCCGCCGATGTGCTGGCGCGCACGCACTATACGCGGAGCTTCCCGTGCATCGTGCGTCACGGCAACGTGTGGGGCTGCCAGTTCCATCCCGAGAAATCCTCCGCGCTGGGTCAGCGCATCCTTAAGAACTTCGTCAACATCGTCGAGGAGGCCGGCCGATGATCCTGTTTCCCGCAATCGATCTGATCGGCGGCAAGGTCGTGCGCCTGGAGCGCGGTGACCGCAGCCGCTGCAAGGTATATTCCGACGACCCCGTGGCAGTCGCCCGCTCATTTGCCGAGCAGGGTGCGAGCTGGGTGCACGTCGTCGACCTGTCTGCTGCCTTTGGCGAGGACGAGGACACGTGCGCTGCCAACTCGGCGGCGATTAAGGGCATCTGCGGCATCGACGGTCTGTCTGTGGACGTGGGCGGCGGCGTTCGCTCGCTTGCACGCATCGACGAGCTGGCCGGCTACGGCGCGCGTCGCATCGCACTGGGCACGGTGCTCGTGACCGAGCCGGGTTTTGCCGAGGTGGCGGCCCAAGGCTTTGGTGAGTTGCTGGTGGCAGACATCGCCGCGCGCGACGGTCAGGTCAAGGTGAACGGCTGGCGTGATGGCGCGGGCGTGTCACTCGACGATGCCGTGGCACAGCTCACCGAGCTGGGCTTCAAGCACCTGGTGTACACCGACATCGCGCGCGACGGCATGCAGACGGGCATCGACGTGGCGACGTATCGCCACGTGGCCGAGGTCGCGGGCTTTCCCGTCGTGGCGTCGGGCGGCATCTCGACGCTCGACGACATCCGCGCACTGGCCGCGGTGGGTGAGGACGCGATTGAAGGTGCCATTACCGGTCGCGCGCTCTACGAGGGCAACTTTACGTTGGCCCAGGCACTGGACGCCGTCCGAGGGGAGGAGTAGCCCATGCTTACCAAACGCGTGATTCCCTGCCTGGATGTTAAGGACGGCCGCGTGGTCAAGGGCGTCAACTTTGTGAGCCTGCGCGATGCTGGCGACCCGGTGGAGCTGGCCCGCGCCTACGACCGCGAGGGTGCGGACGAGGTCGTCTTCCTGGACATTACCGCCACAAGCGACAACCGTGCGACGACTATCGAGATGGCGGCGCATGCTGCTGAGGAGCTGGCCATTCCCTATACCGTGGGCGGCGGCTTTCGCGACTTGGCGGGCATGCGGACCATGGTTGCCGCCGGCGCCGACAAGGTGTCGCTTAACTCTGCCGCCGTGCGCGACCCGTCGTTGATCAGCCAGGCCGCCGCGGCGTTTGGCAGCCAGGCCGTGGTCGTGGCGATCGATGCCAAGCGTGTTGGTTTGCCTGGTGAGCCGGGAGCCGACAAGTGGGAGGTCTTTACCGCGGGCGGCCGCAACGCCACGGGTATCGACGCGGTGGCGTGGGCCGAGGAGGCGGCTCGTCGCGGTGCCGGCGAGATCCTACTGACCAGCATGGATCGCGACGGCACCAAGGCCGGCTTTGACCTGGCGCTCACCCGCGCCGTGGCGCGCGCGGTGCCGATTCCCGTTATTGCGAGCGGCGGCGTGGGTACGCTCGAGCATTTTGCCGAGGGTGTGATCGAGGGCGAGGCCGATGCCGTACTGGCGGCGAGCGTCTTTCACTTTGGAACCTTCAGCATTCGCGAAGTCAAAGAGTATATGGCCTCACAGGGCATTCCTGTGAGATTGGACTTCTAATGCTGCGGCTTGTCCAGGCACCCGACCTTCCGGCTCCAACCCTCCTCGCGTACTTAAGTACGCGTCGTCGGGCTTGTCGCTCGGAATCTCGGGCACCTGGACAACCCTCGCCGACCGGCGATGTTTAAATTGGGGAATTGAAATGAGAGAAATTACTACTCCAGCGGATCTTAAATACGACGCCAAAGGATTGATTCCTTGTGTGGTTCAGCAATATGACACCGGCGAGGTGCTTATGGTTGCTTGGATGAACGAGGAATCGGTGGGGCTGACGCTCAAGACCGGTACCACGTGGTTTTGGAGCCGCAGTCGCCAGGAGCTCTGGAACAAGGGCGCGACGAGCGGCAATATGCAAGTGGTCAAGGAGCTCTGGGCCGACTGCGATAGCGATACGCTGCTGGTCAAGGTCGACTCGCCGGGTCCGGCCTGCCATACCGGCAACCGTACCTGCTTCTTTAAGAAACTCGCGTAGGGCGGGCGCTCGATTAGACGCTCGGCCACCAGAAAGGATTGAACTATGGGTGTGCGCACCGCAAACGTTCAGGATGGAAATATCGGTGAGACGCTGACGGGCCTGGCCGAGGTGATTCACGGTCGTCGTGAAGCATCGCCGCAGGAGAGCTATACCGCTCGTTTGCTGACCGACGTCGAGGATGAGCTGCTCAAGAAGCTTGCCGAGGAGTCGAGCGAGGTGATCATGGCCTGCAAGGATAACGATCACGATCACATCCGCTACGAGGCCGGTGACCTGATCTACCACCTGCTCGTAACCCTTGAGCGCTACGGTATCACCCTCGACGAGCTTGCCGGCGAACTCAACGCTCGCCGTCACTAGTCATTGGGGACGTTCTTAAACGACTAGTTAGGCGAGGGGTGTGGATTCCCATTCGCCGGTGGCGTGGGGGATGTCGAAGGTTCGATAGCCACAGTCGTAGGCGTGCGCCTGGGCCTCGCGGATGTTCCAGCAGATGTCGCAGGCGCGGTGTGCGTCCGAGCCAAAGGTAATGGGCACCTCGGCATGGGCAAAGCAGCGCAAGAGGCCGGTCGCGGGGTAGTAGTCGTCGAGCCCCTTGCGCGGCGCGGCAGTCGAGACCTCAACGCGCCGATTCGTGTCGTGTGCGCATTCTGCCATCTGCCCCCAGAACGGCGCGGGGTCAAAATCGGGCGCAAAGCCTTCCTTCGAAAAGCGCATGACCAGGTCGGGATGAGCCATCACATCAAAGTTAAGCGGGCTCTCGCAGGCGCGGCACCAGTCATCGACATAGCGCTTCCACACGCCGCGCACGCCCAGGTGTTCCCAAACGTGCAGGGCTGTGTCGTCGTCGATCCAACCGCAAAGGGAATCGGGTGTATCGGGGCGAGCGACGTTTTCCGTTCCCGCCGTACCCGCGGCACCGGCCATGATATCGCCGGGGTTGCCAATCCAGTGCACGCTGCCCAGGCGTACCACGGCGCCTTCGGACCAGCGCTCAACCAAAGGCTTGCAGCCTTCGTACCAATCGCATTCAAAGCCATAGATAAGCTCGAGATCCGGCGCGATCTGCGCGGCAAGCTTGCGGGCGTCCTCAAATGCCAGTCGATGCGCCGTCAGGTCGCTCTCGACAACCTGTACCTCGCAATTGGAATCCATGCTGGCGGGCAGGGTAAGGTGATCGGTCGAGACCATGACGCGGCAACCGGCCGCAGCAGCGGCGCGGACGTTGTCCTCAAACGAGGCGTGCCCGTCCGAAAACGAGGTGTGGGTATGGCAATCGATCAGCGGGCAAGCAGACATGGCGGCTCCTTTGCGTCAAGCGAATCCGCTTCATTGTAATGGCGCAGCTCTCAACACGCCGGGCACGCGGGGGGTCGAAATCGATTGGAAAGGCTGCGCGACGCGCGGTGCGGCCTCGCTTGCGCTCTCAAAACATGTACATCAGCCTCCAAAAGCTGCAAAAAATGACATGTTTGGAGGCTGACGTACACGTTTGAGTGAAGCGGGCCGGCGTTGGAGCGCGCCAGCACTTGCGCCCAGCAAAAGTCGCACCTATCCCATGACGTCGCCCCTGCACCGCCTGCGATGTGCTAGCGTTTGGGTGAACAAAACGAGCCCGTGCGGAAAGGATCCGGACCGTATGCAATGCGATAGCACATCCCCGCTGTCCCGCGAGACCGATGCGCCCGAGACTATCGTCAAGCTGGAATGCGATATCGATGACGCGTCGCCCGAGGTGCTTGCCTACGCCGCCGACCGCCTGCGCGAGGCGGGTGCGCGCGAGGTGCACTGGCTGCCCGTCTATTGCAAGAAAGGCCGCCCCGGCTGGCAGCTGCAGGTAATCTGCGCCCACGAGGACATCGAGCGCCTGCAGACGATCATCTTTTTGGAAACCACGACCAATGGCATCCGTCGCCAGGTCATGGAACGCGTTTGCCTGCCACGCCGCTTTGAGCAGGTGACGACGCCATGGGGCGAGGTGTCCGTCAAGGTGGCCACCCTGCCCGACGGCAGCGAGCGTGCAGCGCCCGAGTACGAGGACTGCGCCCGCCTTGCCCGCGAGCACGGTGTGCCGCTCCAGCGCGTGATGCAGGCAGCACAAGCCGCGGCTCTGCAATTTGAGTGACACGGTCGGCGACGCGCCACACCCACCCCATCAACCTCACCGAAAGGACCACCATGAAATACCTCATCGCTTCCGACATCCACGGCTCGGCATACTGGACCGAGCGCCTCTGCGCCGCCATTGAGTCCGAGCAGCCCGACCGCATCGTCCTGCTGGGCGACCTGCTTTATCACGGTCCGCGCAACGACCTGCCGCGCGACTATGCTCCCAAGCGCGTGATTCCGCTGCTCAACGCCCTAGCCGACCGCATCATCGCGGTGCGCGGCAACTGCGACGCTGAGGTCGACCAGATGGTCCTCGACTTCCCCGTCATGGCCGACTACGCCACGCTGTTTGACGAGACCGGCCGCGAGCTGTTCCTGACGCACGGCCATGTCTTTGGCGCCGGCATGCACAACAGCGTCGACCACGCGCCCGCGCTGCCCGAGGGCTCCGCGCTCGTCTACGGCCACACGCACATCAAGGTCAACGAGGAAAGCGCCGCGCACCCGGGCCTGTGGTTCTTCAACCCCGGCAGCGTGAGCATCCCCAAGGACGGCTCGCACAGCTACGGCATCTACGAGGGCGGCGCGTTCCGCCACGTGATCCTGGAGGAGGACTAACCATGGCGCAGCATATGGCTCAGCAAAATGCCGAGGGCTCGCGCGATCTGCCCACGCTGATAGACGCGTCGGCCGAGCTGCAGCATCTGGTGCAGACCATCTGGCGTCTGCGTCAGCCCGATGGCTGCCCGTGGGACCGCGAGCAGACGCACCGCAGCATCGGCAAGAACATGATCGAGGAGGCCTACGAGGCGCTCGACTGCATCGAGGCGGACGACGCGGTTCACCTGCGCGAGGAACTGGGTGACGTGCTCATGCAGGTCGTGCTGCATGCGCAGATTGCTGCCGACGCCGGCGAGTTTACGCTGGCCGACGTGGCGCGCGATATCGACGCCAAGCTCATTCGCCGCCACCCGCACGTGTTTGGCGATGCGGATGCCGAGAGCTCCGACGAGGTGCTCAAGATTTGGGACGAGGTCAAGCTTGCCGAGAAAGCCGCCAAGGACAAGGCCGTGGCGGCGGGCGAGGCCGCGCCCGAGGGTCTGCTCGATGGCGTGCCCACGCATCTGCCGGCGTTGATGCAGGCGCAGAAGGTGTCACGCAAGGCGGCCGCCGTAGGCTTTGAGTGGGAGACGGTCCAGGACGTGTGGGACGAGGTTGCCGAGGAGCGTGCCGAGTTTGAGGCCGAGGCCCCTGGCTCGCCCGAGCGCGAAATGGAGTTTGGCGATCTGCTCTTTGCCCTGGTCAACGTCGCGCGCAAGGAGGGTATCGACGCCGAGAGCGCCCTGCGCGCGAGCACGGCCAAGTTTCGCCGTCGCTGGGCTGCGATGGAACAGATGGCGGCCGATGCCCACGTTGATCTTGCCGAGCTTTCGACCCATGGGCTCAACGACCTGTGGGACGCAGCAAAGGCAGGGGAGTAAGACTGCGGGAACGACGGGCTGACACGCCTCATCGTTCCCGCTATATTTTTCGAAAAACAAGTGTATCCCTCGGCTAACTTAGGGCATAATGCAAAAAGTGCGACAAGGCTAACTTACGGAGACGCACCGACGGTGCACAGTCGGCCAGTCGCTTGCATCAACTACGTTTCCAAGTGAGAGGGAGACAACATGAGTGACATTTTGGACGTCTACGGTCGTGAGGTGCTTGACAGCCGCGGCAACCCCACCGTCGAGGTCGAGGTCGTGCTCGAGGACGGTAGCTTCGGTCGCGCGATGGTGCCTTCGGGCGCTTCGACCGGCGCCTTTGAGGCATGTGAGCTGCGCGATGGCGACAAGGGTCGCTACCTGGGCAAGGGCGTTTCGCAGGCCGTCGAGCATGTCAACAACGAGTGCGCCGATGCCGTCGTGGGTCTCGATGCCTTCGACCAGCGCGCCGTCGATGCCGCGCTGATTGCCGCCGACGGTACGCCCAACAAGACCAAGCTCGGCGCCAACGCCATTCTGGGTGTGTCGCTGGCCGTTGCCCGCGCTGCGGCAGAGTCGGCGGGCCTGTCGCTGTACCAGTACCTGGGCGGCGTCAACGCCCACCTGCTGCCCACGCCCATGATGAATATCCTCAACGGTGGCGTGCATGCCGACAACAACGTTGACTTCCAGGAGTTTATGATTATGCCCGTGGGTGCTCCGAGCTTTGCCGAGGGCCTGCGCTGGTGCGCCGAGGTCTACCACACCCTCAAGGGCGTGCTGCACGAGGCCGGCCTTGGCGGCGGCGTGGGCGACGAGGGTGGCTTTGCGCCCAATCTCAAGACCAATGCCGAGCCGTTCGAGTACATCACCAAGGCCGTCGAGAAAGCCGGCTTTAAGCCCGGCGTCGACTTCATGTACGCCATGGACCCGGCCTCGACCGAGTTCTACAACGCCGAGACCGGCATGTACGAGCTCAAGGGCGAGGGTGTTGAGTACACGAGTGCCCAGATGGTCGATTACTGGGAGAAGCTCGTCGACACCTATCCCATCATCTCCATCGAGGACGGCATGGCCGAGGAGGACTGGGACGGCTGGGTCGAGCTTACCCGTCGCATTGGCAACAAGGTGCAGCTGGTGGGCGACGACCTGTTCGTCACCAACACCGAGCGCCTCAAGAAGGGCATCGAGCTGGGTGCCGCCAACGCGATCCTGGTCAAGGTCAACCAGATCGGCACGCTCACCGAGTCGCTCGAGGCCATCGAGACTGCCAAGGAGGCCGGTTACGCTTGCATCGTGAGCCACCGCTCCGGCGAGACCGAGGACTCCACGATCGCCGACTTGGTCGTGGGCGTCAACGCCGGTCAGATTAAGTCGGGCGCCCCGTGCCGCAGCGACCGTATCGCCAAGTACAACCAGCTCATCCGTATCGAGGACGAGCTCGAGGGCAGCGCGCGCTACGCCGGCAAGGCCGCGTTCTACAACATTCGCTAGGCAAACGGCGTGCGCGGGGCGGGGCTGACTCGGATTCGCCTCGCTCCCGCCGGGCGCTGTTGAGCACCATTGGGCGCTGGGCCATATGGCTCAGCGCCTTTTTTATGTCGAGCAAGGGCCGCCGAAGGCGTTGCGCGCGCTCGTGCTATAACTAAAAGACTTAGCGCAAACAAACCTCAACCGCACAAGGCGCACATGGATCAGATTTACGACAACAGGTACTATTCCGCCGGTTCGCGTGAGCCGTCGCCTCGCCGTGCGCGCACGGTGCAGCTCGGCGGGTCCGATTACGCCGGTGCCGACTGCTCCACGCAGCGACCGACAAGTGCCTCACACTCCCGTGCTCAAGTGAATACGTTGACGGACCGCCCGCTACGTTCGGTGCGCCCGGCGCACTCGGAGCATGCTCAGCGTTCCTCGGCTCAAATGCATGAAAAGCCGAGTAGGCCCTCGAACCGTCTTTCGGGCTCGGACTTCATGCATTACGCCAACGATAACGCGGTGGTCAAGGCAATCTACGACTTTACCCACGGTCCCCAGCGGGGGCTGTTTGTTGGCATTGTCGTCGCCCTGGCGCTTGTGAGCCTGTATTTCCCCGTGCGCGACCTGTATGTGGCAAAACGCTCGAGCGACATCTTGGCCAAGCAGGTCGAGATTCGCGAGCAATATAACGACGACCTGCAAAAAAGCGTCGACAAGCTGCTCTCGGAGGAGGGTATCAAGGACGCGGCATCCGAGGACCTGGGCCTGGTGATGCCCGGCGAGAAGAGGATTGAAGTGCAGGGCCTGGACGACGATTCGGATGCCTCGTCGAGCAAAAAGTCCTCAAACGCCAAGAAGGCCAGCGAAGTGGCCAAGGAAATCGAAGAAGTCGGTAAGGACGCGCCGTGGTACATCCAAGCGCTCGACATGCTGTTTGGGTTTAACGGCGTCGAGGGTCAGACGGTCGTGTCCAACGGCAAATAGCGCCCGGAGGGGAGCTCGCAATGACAAATTGCAAACGCTATAAGGTGGCCGCGATCGACCTGGGAACGGTGTCGTCGCGACTGGTGTTGGCCCAGGTCGAGGGCGGGGCAATCGTGGAATCGTCCAAGCATACCGAGATTACCGATCTGGGTGAGGGCGTGGACGCGACGGGCCGCTTTTGCGAGGCGGCCGTTGAGCGCGTGCTCGCTGCGTGCCGCATGTTTGTGGACGAGGCTCGTGCCTTTGGGGCCGCGTGCATCTGCACCACCTGCACGAGCGCCGCGCGTGATGCGTCCAACGCAGCACTGCTGCTGGACGGCCTGCGCGATCTGGGGCTTGAGCCACAGGTGATTCCGGGCGAGGTCGAGGCACGCCTGACGTTTTTTGGCGTGGCGCACGACTTTGCCGGCGAGCGCATCATTGTTGCCGATTCGGGCGGCGGATCCACGGAGCTCGCGACGGGCGTCTATGCGCCGGAGCGTGGCGTCTTTGCGCTAGAAGGGACGCGCTCGCTGGACATTGGCTGCCGCCGCGTGACGGAGCGGTTTTTCTCGACGCTGCCACCCGCACGCGGCGAGCTTGCTGCCGCTGCCGCGTGGGCGGGCGAGCAGTTCGCCGCCTATTTTGAAGGCCTGCCCAGCGACTTTGAGCGCGCCGAGCGTCTGGTCGCGGTGGGTGGCACGGTGACTACGCTGGTGGCTCTGGTCCACGAGCTGGAACCGTACGATTCGAGCTTTGTTCACCTACGCGAGCTGTCGCTGGAGCAGGTCTCGGCCGCTATCGAGCGCATGTCTGTGTTGGACGCGGAAGGCATCGCCGCGCTACCGGGTGTACAGCCCAAACGCGCGGGCGTGATCTTGGCTGGCGCCGTGGTGATCCGCGAACTCATGCGTGCCGGCGGCTACAAGACGCTCACCGTAAGCGAGAACAGCCTGCTCGCCGGTATGGCCGCCACCATCAACGAGACCCTCGACGGCGCGACCCCCACCATCGGCTGGACCCCCAGCCTCAGCGCCCTCTAAATAATAAGTTGCGGTGAAATACGGACTAAAATCGCCCTTTCGGGCACCAAACAGTCCCTATTCCACCGCAACTCAACAGCCGGCACCTGGGGACGTTCCTTTTCTGCCGGCACCTGGGGACAGTCCTTGCAGGGCGTCCCCACAGCGCCTATGCCAGCTTGTCGATCTGCCCAATCTCCCAAAGCGGAATATTGATGAGCATGCCCTCGTCTCTATATGCCGCCAGGGAGCTCCTCACGCAACGCTCGAGTTTGAATTTTTCGCAGGCTACTTTCAGACTCTTCGCTTTAAGGTTCTCTGCCGCCTTGACCTCAAGCGGAAGCACGGTTCCCGCATGGTCGATGGCAAAGTCGGTTTCGGCATTGCCGGAGGTAGAGGACCAATACGCGGGAGTTTTGTCCTGGAGCAAAAGCTCCTGCGCGACGTATTGTTCGGTCAGCGAACCTTTGAACTCGGTAAAAACAGCGGATCCGTTAAGAACGATGGCCGGAGAGAGACCGGAGAGCGCTCCGAGGATGCCGGTGTCGATGCAGAACAGTTTGAAGCCCGAGAGGTCTTCGTAGCTCGAGAGCGGCGCCTTTAGAGCGGAAGCACGTGGCACCTTATGAACGATTCCGTAGTCCGTGAGCCACTGGAGGCTTTCCTCGAAATCGCGTGCGCGCGCTCCGGGACGAAGGGCGCCATAGACAAACTTCTTGTTCTCCTTTGCAAGCTGGCCGGGAAGGGATTTCCAAACCAACCTCATGCGCTCGACGATGCGGGCGGGTGCATGTTTGCCAAAATCGGATTCGTAAGCCTCGATGATTTGCTGTTGAAGCCTTCGGGCTTCGATGAAGTCGCGTGTCTCGGCGAAAGTGGAGACAACTTCGGGCATACCGCCGACAACAAGGTATTCCTTGAGCAAGTGCTCGAGCTTTTCGGTAACGTTTGCTAGAAGGTTCATGTCTGCGGCAAGGATGGCGTCGGCGAGCGGGTTGCCGTCGACGGCACGAACGAACTCAGCAAACCCCATGGGACGCATGGTGAGCTGGTCGATTTTGCCGACGGGAAATGACTCGTTTTCGCGTCGGAGCGCGAGGCCCATATAGGAACCGGCTGCTACGATGTGGTATTCGGGCGCAAGCTCGTTGAAGTACTTGAGCGAGGTGATCCCGCGTGGCGCTTCTTGGATCTCGTCGAAGATGATGAGCGTGTCTTCCGGCGTTACGGTTTGGCCACGTAGGAGTTCTATCTGGGAGATGATGCGCTTGGGGTCGAGGTTCCCATCGAACAGCGAGCGTGTGCTCGGCTCGAGCATAAAGTCAAAACGAATGACGTTTCGATACTGCTGGCTTGCGAATTCGTTAAGAAGCCAAGTCTTTCCTGTCTGGCGGGCTCCCTTAAGCAAGAGAGGTTTGCGATTCGCCCTTGATTTCCAAGCGATAAGTTCACTCATAAGCTGTCGCTGCATATTGCCTCCCAACCCTCTCGGCTAGTATAAGGCCATTTGGGAGTTTCCATCGGAAAATGTGGGAGACAACCACGTTTTTCCATCGGAAAATGTGGGAGACAGCCACGTTTTTCCATTGGAAAATGTGGGAACACCAACCTAAGTTGCGGTGGAATAGTTCCTAAATGGGCTGGTAAACTGCCAAAACAGGAACTATTCCACCGCAACTTAGAGCCCCACCGGCGTGTAAAAGAAACGAGCCCGCATCCCTTGGGGACACGGGCTCGAAAGCTCCATATGGTAGGGGCGGTGGGACGTCCGCGCATTTGCTGCGCAAATACGCACCGGCTTCGGCCGCCTGTCGGCGCCCTCGCCGGCTCGCTTCGGACGCTGCGCGTCCGCTTAACGCTCGCCCCCTCGCGGGTTCGAGTCCCACCGGCAGCTAAAAGAAGCGAGCCCGCATCCCTGAGGAACACGGGCTCGAAAGCTCCATATGGTAGGGGCGGTGGGACTCGAACCCACAATCCTTGCGGCGAGAGATTTTAAGTCTCCTGCGTATGCCAATTCCGCCACGCCCCCGTGAGACTAGAAGTCTAGCACAAGCCGTCCGTTACGCGTTGACGGCCATCGAGTGTTGGCCCGACTTCTCCAGGAACTCCTGGAACTTGGCTTCGTCGCCCTTGTTCTGGTACTGCAGGGCTAGCAGGTACTCCAAGCGGCAGCGCTTGACCGGGTCGTCGCCGACATCATCGAGCATGCGCTCCAGCTCGGGAATGTCGTTGTGGCGCTTGAGGATCATCGTGTCGTACATCAGCTGACACTCGTGCGCAACTGCCTCGGCCTGACCGCCCTCAAAGCCCTTGATCTCGTGCAACAGCTCTTTGGACTTTTTGCGGTCCTCCTGGCCAACATAGTAGTTAAAGGCCTTAATCACCAAGTCGACGCGCTGCATCTTGGGGAGGTTGAGTCCCAGCAGTAGGTCGAACATCTCGCTGGCGCGCTCGTGGTCCTCGCGCAGCAGATAGGAGTTCAGACGCAGGTAGTCGCGGTTGTAGCGCGGGTACAGCATGCTGGTGAGTTTGCCGTCGAGCAAACGATCGAACTCGTCCCACTGCTTGGCAGCCATAAGCTGCTGCAGGCGCTTAAACGTGGTGCGTTTTTTGACGCTAAAGAACACCGACACGGCGATGCAGATGATAACGACGGCGGTCCAGAGGGTGCGGGAATCGGGCATATTAGGGTCCTTAGTCGCTCATAAAGCGAGCGGTATGACAACACGTACTAGATGTATTATACGCAGCGCGCAAGCAAACTGGCATAAAAGCTCATCGAGGCCGAGTGCCATCGCTCGCTGCGGTACACTTACCTAAAGTAAACCATGAAGGGAGACATTACCTATGAAGAAGATCGTTTTGGCTTGCGGTGCTGGCGCTGCTACTTCCACGCTCGTTGCCCAGAAGGTCGCTACTCTGCTCGACGCCATCGGTTATGCCGACAAGTACGAGATCGTGCAGTGCGCCATCTCCGAGGCCAAGGATTACTGCGACGAGGGCGCCGACCTGCTGATCGCCACCACCGTTGCCCCCGAGGGCCTCACCTGCCCGTACGTGAGCGGCGTGCCCTTCATGACTGGCATGAACCGCGTCGCTGCCGAGAAGGCCGTTCTCGACGTCATGGCTCAGTAGGCGCTGACTGTATGAATGAGCAGAACGCCAATC
>CAJMSL010000023.1 GCA_905216045.1 uncultured bacterium | reverse complement strand
CCCGTTCTGGGCGCGCCTCAATCGTAGCCCGAGATGGTCCCAGGCTGACAATTTCGACTGTAATGGACGTTCTTAAATGACTAGTCAAACAAGAACGTCCCCAACGACTATCCCGGCAATTAGCCCAAGGAGTGTCCCCAAGTGCCGGCACATAAGGAACGTCCCTAAGTGCCGACTACCGAATGGCGCCGCCGAAATTATCGAACAACCTGTTCAAAAACACGAGCGGACACCGCGGTGTCTATACTAGAGCGCAGCAATAGAAAGGACCCCGCTTTGAGCATCACGCCCCTCGATAGCATTCGCCGCGCCATCGCCCGCCGTAACGGCATCTCCAACCCCGCTGCATCGAAAGACGGCGCCGCGAAGGCCCAGGGCGGCCGCATCGAGAACGGCCTGTTCCCCGCCTCCCACACGGCCGAAGAGCTCGCGCGCATCCAGGAGCTGAGCCAGCGCAACGCCGGCGGCCCCGACAGCAGCCAGGCCACGCGCCGTCGCCGGCGCGAACGCGATCGGGAGCCCAGCCCCGTCCGCCGCATGGTCAACGCTTGGTGGAACCGTCTGCTCGGCGCCGTCTACGGCGGCGGCTTCTCCATGCAGGAAGCGGAATACGAGGAGCACGCCACCCGCCGCGACTATCTCTGGAATACCCTGGGCACCGCCGTGTGGGGCATGGTGTTTCCTCTGCTCACCATCGTGTCGACACAGCTCGCGGGTGCCGAGGAGGCCGGTAAGTTCTCCATCGCCTTCGTCACCGGCACGCTCATCATGATCGCATGCAACTACGGCGTGCGCAATTTCCAGGTATCGGACATCGACGAAAAGACGTCCTTCGCCTCCTACCAGCTCAATCGTTGGATCTGCGGAGCCCTAGCCCTAGGCTGCGGCCTGCTCTACAGCAGCGCCCGCGGCTATGACGCGCATATGGCGACGATCGGCCTGGGCGTCTACCTCTACAAGGTGATCGACGGCGTCGCCGACGTGTACGAAGGCCGCCTGCAGCAGGCCGACAAGCTCTACCTGGCCGGCATGAGCCAAACGCTACGCTCCGTCGGCGTCATCGCGGTCTTTAGCGTGGCGCTGTTCCTCACGCGCAGTATGCCCATCGCGGCCATGGTCATGGGTGTCACCGCCATCGCCTCGCTCGTGCTGGTCACCGCGCCGCTTGCCCTGCTCGAGACCGAAAAATCGCGCCGCGTGAGCCTGCGCGAGGTCGGCCACCTGTTTGTCCAGTGCGCCCCGCTCTTTGGTGCACTGTTCCTGTTCAACCTAATTGAGAGCATGCCCAAGTTTGTGATGGAAGGCACGCTGGCATACAAATATCAGCTATACTTTAATGCCCTGTTCTTTCCGGCGCAAGCTATTTTGCTGAGCATTGGATTTATCTATAAACCGCAGCTCCTGCGCTTGTCGAGCATTTGGGCTAATCCTCGCAAGCGTCGTCGCTTTGACCTGATTATTGTTGCCGTTATGGCGCTGATCGTAGTCATCACCGGCGTGTGCGCCGCATTTATGGCAGGTCCCGGTATTCCCCTCATGAGCTTTATGTACGGCCTCAGCTTTGAACGCTACCGTACGCTGGCGCTGCTGATGGTCGTCGCCGGCGGCGTCACCGCGGCCATCGACTTTATCTACGCCATCATCACGGTGCTGCGCCACGCTAGAGACGTCACCAAGATCTACCTGATCTGCTTCGCCGTAAGCGTGGTGCTGCCGGTGATCCTGATTAAGCTGCTGGGTCTGATGGGCGCTGTGGTGAGCTACCTAGCCATCATGGCCCTACTCCTGGTGCTGCTGATAATCGAGTACGCCAACATCCGCCAACGCATCGAACGCGACCGCAACCCATACGGCGCCTAATTAGCTGCCCGGTCACCGGAATTTGCGATGGAATCACCCCGTCTGGGGTCTCGTTGCGGACAATATTCATCACGCAAAACTAAGTGAGTAGACTTTTACCGAATCTCCGACCACACCAACAGAGCACAAGTCTGTGACCTGCGGTTTTATTGAGGCAAATATGTTGGGTGCTCGGCATTTCCAAAAAAGTCTACTCACTTAGCCAGCGGGCAGCCAAATGATTATTTAATCCCCGTCCCAGAGAAATCAATTAGCGGGCAGAAGGGCAAAAGTAGTCAAAAAAGCCCCGTCCCAAATTAGCTACCCCTTGCACCGATTATTCGCCCGGGTTGATGTTCGCGTAGAACTCCGCCCCGTCGTCCAGGCGCAGGATGCCCACGCGACCGAACTCGGAGCCGGTGTCGGCAGCGCAGTCGATGTCGATGCGATCGGGCACACCGGCGGCATCCTCGCCGCCCAGGCGCACGATCTGCCCGCGGCCCGACTCCTCATCGAGCCCCGCAAGACCACCGACCTCGCAATAACGCCCGAGCGATACCGTGGGCGTGTGACCGCTCACCACGACCGGGCCCTTGCCCTCGGCAGAAAGCAGCCCGGTCGGCACATCCCAATAGCCGTGACGAATCCATAGCAGGTCATCGGACGACTGCACTGCGAGCATCTGCTGCAGCAGCTCGCGATCGGCACCCACCGCTCCGACGCCATCGGCACAATCGACGCCATGCTCAAGCAAAAACGCGCGCGCCGCCTTCATCTCGATTCCAGCATGTACCAGCAGATACGGGCGCTCCTCGGTCTCGACCACCGCGTAGAGCGGCAGCGCGGCCATCCATCGCACGAGCTCCTCGTATGCCTCAAATTCCATGTCGTTGAGCTGCTCGCGCGTCGTCCAGCCACCGTTGATATCCCAGGTCTCGGCATCGAGCGGATCCTGACCAATGATGGCATTGAGCATGATCTGCTCGTGATTACCCTAGAGCACGTGGGCGTTGGGCAGCGAGCGCACGAGCTTAATAACGCCGACCGGATCGGGCCCGCGATCGATCATGTCGCCCAGCACGTACAGCGTGTCGTCGGACGTCAACGAGATCTTAGACAGGGCCTCGTCAAGCGCACGCACGTGCCCGTGAGCATCAGATGTCACATAGATCGCCATGGTACGCCTCTCCTTGCATTGCGGCCGAAGCCCGGCGCCGCAACTAAAACTTCAAGTTGAACTTAAACGTTACCCATTGTACTCCGTTGCAATAAAGCTGGAAAGGGTTTCCGAGCAGAGGCAAAGACGGCAGCCGTCTATGACGATATCGCGCACGCCCGCAATCCAACCCCATAAACCCACCATCTTTGGGTACAAATAACCGCAGACAACTGACCGTGCCACGCCAACCACCCAGGAGCGGACACCATCCATGAACCAGATCCTTCTCTTTATCGGCCTCGTCATTATTCTGTGCCTGACCATCAAACCCGTCGGCAAAAAACTCCCCTTCCCCACCCTGCTCATCTTTATCGCGCTGGGCATGCTGTTGGGCGTCAACGGCCCGACGCATATCGACTTTAGCGACTACGCACTCACCGAAACCGTCTGCAGCACGGCGCTGCTGTTCATCATGTTCTACGGCGGCTTTAACACCAATATCGACCGCGCCAAGCCCGTCGCTGCGCCGGCGGTGCTGCTGAGCACGCTCGGCGTCGTCATCACTGCCGGCATCACCGGCGTGTTCGCCCACTTCGCGCTGGGGATCGACTGGATCGGCAGCCTGCTGCTGGGATCGGTCGTGGCATCCACCGACGCGGCGAGCGTCTTTAGCGTACTGCGTGAGCACAGCCTGTCGCTGAGAGGTGGCACCGACTCGCTGCTCGAGGTCGAATCGGGCTCCAACGACCCCGTCGCCTACATGCTCACCGCTGTGCTCGCTACACTCGCGGCCGGCGGCGACATCAACATTCCCGCACTGCTGGCCAAGCAGATTATCCTGGGCGTGGGCCTGGGCCTTGCCATCGGCTGGGCGGCGGGCCGCCTGATTGAACGCGCGCACGCAACGGCCAAGGACGCGCAGACCATCTTTTTGTTCGCCGTGGCCATCGTCGCCTACGCGCTGCCGAGCTACCTGGGCGGCAACGGCTTTTTGGCTGTATACCTGGCCGGCATTGTGCTGGGTGCCAGCGACATCACCGGCAAAGTCGAGATGGCGCACTTCTTTGACACCCTCACCGAGATGGCAGAGATGACCATCTTCTTTTTGCTGGGCCTGCTCGTTACACCCGCACGCCTGCCGCAAATGCTGCTACCGGGCCTGGCACTCATGGCGTTAATGCTCAATGCGAGCCGCCCCATCGCCGTAGGCATGCTGCTGGCGCCGTTCAGGACGACCCCTCGCCAGGTCGCACTCGTAAGCTGGGCGGGGCTGCGCGGAGCAGCTTCGGTCGTCTTTAGTCTCTTTGCCGTGGTGGCCGGCGTTCCCGGCGGACACGACCTATTTGACCTGGTGTTTGTGATTGCCGTGTCGAGCATTGTGGTGCAGGGCTCGCTGCTGCCGGCGGTGGCGAAGAAGCTCGATATGATCGATGCGACCGGCGACGTGCGCCGCACCTTTAACGACTACCGCGACGAGGACGGCATGTCGTTTGTAAAGCTCAAGGTGGGCGCTGGACATCCGTTTGCCGGACGCTCGCTCGCGGACATTGGCAGCGCGACGGACATGCTGGTGGTCTTGGTGCTGCGCGACGGTGCGCACCCGGTGCTGCCCAACGGCGATACCGTCATCGAGGAAGGTGACCTGCTGGTGATGGCCGCGCCAACGTTTGAAGAGCGTGCCGAGGTTACGCTGCGCGAGGTCACCGTGACCCCCCACGGTCGCCTGGCCGGCCAGCGTCTTCGCGATGTGCCGCAGGGCAAGCACCCCTTTATCGTGGTGATGCTCAAGCGCGACGGCCAAACGATCATCCCCGACGGCAACACCCTAATATATGCCGGCGACGAAGCCGTCATTGCCACACTGGCGTCGTAGTGACCAGGAGGTAGCTAATTTGCGACGAAGAGATCAAGCGCCTAGAGAACCTCATGCCTTCGCTCGCAGATTTGGATTTGCCTGAGGAGTAAAGCACCCCTCCCCCATGTAACCATCCTGTAAATCATAGCGGCGTAGTCGAGTTTTACCGTGATGCGGTCGCGCCTAGCGCTCCACTGTGCTAAAGTATCCCGAACGTTCAAACGACTACGAGGGAGACTAGAAGATGGCACGTGTGCACAACTTCTCAGCTGGCCCGGCCGCGCTGCCTACAAGCGTGCTCGCCGAGATCGCCGACGAGATGATGGACTACCGCGGTTGCGGCATGTCCGTGCTCGAGATGAGCCATCGATCTAGCATGTACCAGCAGATTATCGACGACGCCGAGGCAACCCTGCGCCGTCTGCTGAGCATCCCGGACAACTACCGTGTCCTGTTTTTACAGGGCGGTGCCACGCTGCAGTTTGCGGGCATCCCCATGAACCTCATGCACCGCGGCCGCGCCGGCTACATCGTGACCGGCAACTTTGCCAACAAGGCATACAAAGAAGCCGCCAAGTACGGTGAGGCCGTGCTGCTCGCGAGCTCCGAGGACACCAACTTCGACCGCATCCCCGACATGGCCGACATCAATGCGCGCATTGCCGCCGAGGCCGCAGGCGACGGGCTCGACTACGTCTACATCTGCCAGAACAACACCATCTTTGGCACCATGTACCACGAGCTGCCCAGTTGTGGCGATGTGCCGCTGGTCGCCGATGTCTCGAGCTGCTTCCTGTCGCAGCCGCTCGACGTTGAGCGCTACGGGCTCATTTACGCCGGAGCGCAGAAAAACGCCGGCGCCGCGGGCGTGACCGTGGCCATCGTGCGCGACGACCTCATCGCAGATGGCCCCGCCTTTGCGCAGACGCCGCAGTACCTGGACCTTAAGACCCAGGCCGCCAAGGGTTCCATGCTCAACACGCCCAACACCTTTGGCATCTACGTGTGCGGCAAGGTGTTCCGTTGGGTTGAGCAGCCCGGCGGACTTGCCGCCATGGCCGAGCGCAACTGGGCCAAGGCCAACCTGCTCTACGACCTGCTCGAGCACAGCGTGCTGTTCCATGGCACCACACAGGCCGACAGCCGCTCCATCGCCAACGTCACCTTCCGCACCGGCGACGCCAAACTCGACGCGGCCTTTGTCGCAGGCGCGGCCGAACACCAAATTCAAAACGTCAAGGGCCATCGCCTGGTGGGCGGCATGCGCGCTAGCGTCTACAACGCCGTAACCATGGAAGATGTGCAGGCACTGGCCTCGTACATGAAGGACTTCGAAGCGCAGCTTAGTTTGAGCCCGCGATCTAACTAGCCCGCAACGCGCGGGCCGATCAGCCATCTCAGACCACCCTGTATAGATCAAAACCTGCAAAGGAGTTTTCCATGCGCAAGATTAAAACCATCGATGACATTACCAAGGACGGCAAGGTCGAGTTTGGTGAGGGCTACGAGTTTGTGAGCACCGCCGAAGAGGCCGACGCCATTCTGATGCGCTCGACCGACCTGCACGGCTACGAGCTGCCCGAGGGCATCCGCGCCATCGCCCGCTGCGGCGCCGGCGTCAACAACATCCCCGTCGAGGAGTACGCCAAGAAGGGCGTCGTCGTCTTTAACTCCCCCGGCGCCAACAGCAACGCCGTTAAGGAGCTCGTCCTAGGCATGCTGGTGCTCTCGAGCCGCGGCGTGGTGCAATCAATGAACTGGGTGCGTGACAACGCCAACGCCCCCGAGATTCAGGTCGATGCCGAGAAGGCCAAGAAGGCCTTTGTGGGCCGCGAGCTCAAGGGCAAGCGCATCGGTGTCATCGGCCTGGGCAACGTGGGCTCCAAGGTCGCCAACGCCTGCGTCGATCTGGGCATGGACGTCTATGGCTACGATCCGTTCATTTCCGTTGAGCACGCGTGGGTGCTGAGCCGCGAGGTGCAGCGCGTGGGCACGCTCGAGGATCTCTGCCGCGGCTGCGACTACCTCACCGTGCACGTGCCCAGCAAGGCCGACACCATCGGCATGATCAGCACCGAGCAGATTAACCTGCTGGCACCGGACGCCGTGCTCATCAACTACGCACGCGAGACCATCATTGACGAGGACGCCGTCGACGCCGCCCTTCGTGCAGGCAAGCTCAGCTGGTTTAGCTGCGACTTTGCCACTCCCAAGACCGTCAAGATGCCCAAAACGTTTATCACCACGCACTCGGGCGCCGGCACCGGCGAGGCCGAGGCCAACTGCGCAGACATGGCCATCAGCGAGCTCAAGGATTACCTGGAGAACGGCAACATCGCGCACAGCGTCAACTACCCCGCCTGCAGCATGGGCAAGGCGCGCGCCGCAAGCCGCATTGCCTGCCTGCACGCCAACGTGCCCAACATGATCGGCCAGATCACGGCCATCCTGGCCAAGGACAACGCCAACGTGCAGCGTATGACCAACGAGTCCGCCGGCGAGAACGCCTACACCATGTTCGACACCGATGAGCACCTAGACAGCAGCACCATCGAGGCGCTCAAGCAGATTCCGTCGATGTATCGCGTGCGCGTGATCAAGTAGCGCCGGCTGATCTGACGGGCAGTTCCCCATGTGGCCTGCCCGTCGCTGACATTGAATGCCCGCGGGGGCGCCTTTCGCACGAGAGGCGCCCCCATTTTTGTGAGCGCTCCATTAAATGCACTGAGCCGCTTCTTGGCATACAATCTGTATGTTGACCTAACTATCTGTGAGGTGCCTATGGTTGATACAGATTTTGCTTGGCGGCTTACGCAAGGACTCGTGCGGATCGACAGTTCCGACCCAGGTGCGTATGAGGGCGAGATTGAACGCTATATCAAAGCGTTGGTTGAGGCTCAACTGGGGCGGTTGAGCCATCCGGTGCTCCATGCCGTGCAGGTTGAGGAACTCGAGGTGCTGACCGGACGCCGCAATCTAATGGTCACCGTGCCCGGTTTGAGCGACGAGGCGCGGCTGGTCTATATCTGCCACATGGATACCGTTACCTTGGGCGATGGCTGGGACGCAAACACGCCGCCACTCGGAGCGGTTGTGCGTAACGACAAGCTCTACGGCCGCGGTGCCTGCGACATGAAGAGTGGCCTGGCCTGCGCCATTGCCGCACTGGTCCATACGCTCGAGCGCGTGGCGGCGGATGGCGCGCTGCCCCGCCGCGGCTTTTCGCTCATCTGCTCGGTCGACGAGGAAGATTTTATGCGCGGCTCAGAGGCAGCCATCGATGCTGGCTGGGTCGGCTCGCGTGAATGGGTGCTGGACACCGAGCCCACCGACGGACAGATCCAGGTGGCGCACAAGGGTCGCACGTGGTTCGAGATCGAGATGACCGGCGTCACGGCGCATGCGAGCCAGCCTTGGAAGGGCGCGGATGCCGTCGCCGCCATGGCCGAGGTCGTGTGTTCGCTCCGTCGCGCGTTTGTGGCGCTGCCCGCGCACGATGAGCTGGGGCCTTCGACCATCACGTTTGGCCAAATCGAGGGCGGATATCGCCCCTACGTCGTACCCGACCGCGCCAAAGCCTGGGTCGACATGCGACTGACCCCGCCGACCGATACGGCCGCCGCGACGCGCATGGTAGAGCAGGCCATCGCCGGCGCCGAAGCCGCCGTTCCCGGTTGCCATGGCAGCTACACCGTGACGGGCGACCGCCCCGCCATCGAGCGCGACCCGAACTCTCCCCTTCTAGCAGCGCTCAAGCGTGCCGCCGATGACGTGACGGACGCGGACACGACCGTCGGCTTCTTTACCGGCTACACCGACACCGCCGTCATTGCCGGCAAGACAGACAACCGCAATTGCATGAGCTACGGTCCCGGGTCGCTCGCGCTCGCGCACAAGCCCAACGAATATGTGCCCCACGCCGATATCGTTCGTTGTCAGCAGGTGCTAATCGCGCTCGCCGATAACGTGCTCTGGGACGCGAGCGGCCAAGTTGGGGCATAATAAGCCGCGAACAAACCGACTCGTGCGTTAGGACCGCCCATGAAAGCACTTCCGTTTCCCTGCATCCGCCCGGCTCAGAACCGCGTGCTCGAGGCGCTGCCTGCAATGGGCAGCATCCTGAGCGGCAACGATGCTCTGCGCGGAGCCATTGCCGATGGTCTGATGCTCAAGGACCCGGGTGCGGCGTATTACGTGTACGAATGCTCGGGCGAGCCGGGACGTGTGACGGGTGTCGTGGCGATCTGCCCGGTTGGTGCGCTGGCGGGCGGCGACGCGGTTGCCGCCGATACGACCGCCGCTGCGCGCGCAATCGCCGACCTCAAGGTACAGCCCCGTCCCGTAACGCTTGTCTACGAAGCCTCTCCCGTCATGGATATCATCCTCGGCGCCGCAAAAGAGGGCGCTTCACTCTATGCCGTCACCGACCCCGCCGGCATTACGCACCGCGTGTGGGAGATCAAGCGCGAGGACGCCGTCGGGGCCATCCGCGCCATGCTCGACCAGGCGCCGGAGCCGGCACTGGCCGACGACCCTGCCTACGCTGTCGCACTAGTCGAGGCATCACAGCTCCTGGCCGACGATGCACGTGCCGCCGGCACCTACACGGGCAAAGAGCCGTTCAACTTTGCCGTAGCTGCGCTCTTCCCCGCCGCGCAGGTCAGCGGCGGCGCGGCGCAGGTTCCGACGGGTCTGCTCACGCACCAGGTCGCGCGGTTCTAGCAAGACCAGACCGTCCAGCACAAAAATCGGCAGCCCAACAAACAGGGGGCGGAGATGCAGCAGGTACATGCATCTCCGCCCCTTTTGCGTCGAGAAGTTATGCCGACGACCCGTGCCGCCGCGCTCGCGTTATCCGCGCTGCGGACCCGCAGTAGCCACGAGCGGTTCAAGCCCCAGCTCGCGCGCGTAGTCTTCCTGCGTAAAGACTTCGACCAGTTCAAACGTATCGGCCGCATCGTCAAACGCAAAATGCAGCACTGAGCAGTTGCCCGGCACGCGTTCGCGCTCGTCGGCCGCCGCGCCCCGCACGTGGTCCAAAAACTCCTTGATAGCCGAACCGTGGCTCACCGCGAGCACGCACTCGTGGTCCGGACGTCGCATAAGATCGGTTATCGTCGCCGCCATGCGCTCGCGCACCTGCATCTGGCCCTCGCCGCCAAACTGACGATAGAAATCTCGCCACGGGCGCTCGGGCATAAGCATCACGCGCTCGGCCTCAAAGTCGCCAAAGAACCACTCACGCAGACCGTCCAGGCGCTCGTACGCCAAGCCCGGCCACAGGTTGGCGATAGTCTGCTCGGTGCGATGAAGTGTGGAGGTGTAGGCATGATCGGGTTCAATGCCGCGCGCACGCAAGAACATGCCGGCACGCGCCGCCTGGTCGCATCCCAGCTGCGTGAGCGGCGAGTCACTCCAACCCTGAATAATGCGCTTAAGGTTGAATATTGTCTGCCCATGACGAACCAGATACAGGTCTTTATTCATAGGGGTCCTTTCGTTCGTTACCAATCAAGGAGCGAAAACGCACCGTCGCAATAGCCAAAATGAAGCACGGCACCGTTGTCGGGTAGCTCTCCCCTGCCAGTCACATACTCAAGAAACTCCTGGCAGGAAGAGCCGTGGGAGACTGCCAGCACACAGTCGTGCTGCGGCCTGGCCATGATGTGGGACAGCGCCGCGACCATGCGCGACTGGAGCTCGCCTTCAGACTCGCCACCAAAGGCCACCGGATAATCACCCCAGGGCTGCGGCGGCATCTCGCGATTTGATGTACCCTCCAGCGAGCCCAAATGCCACTCGCGCAGGTCATCGACCAGCTCTATCGAGCGGCCCTCACCAGCAATTAGCTCAGCCGTACGCCGCGCCCGGCCCAACGGGGAGGAATACACACGGTCAAAGGCCACGCCGCGCGCCGCAAACGCCGCACGCGCCATCAGCGCCTGCTCGCGCCCGCGCGCCGTAAGCGGCGAATCGTGCCCGCCCTGCAAAATGTTCTGCACATTGAGCTCAGTCTGCCCATGCCGCACCAAATACAAATCTGCCACACACCCTCCCCTCGTACCACCACAAAGGGGACAGGCACCTTTGTGGTGGTTTACCGCCGGATCACACCGCGGTGACGCTCAACTACAGCAGCACGTCGGCAAGCGGACGCTTGGGTACGTGGTGCACCCGCGCCTCGTCGCGCCAATAATTGATGGAGCCGTCGGGGTTGGAATCGATCGCATCGATCACCTGCGTCTCGGCCGGAACGCCAAGCGCCATGATCAGCTTGAGCTCATACTTGTCGTTATCGAGCCCCATGGCATCGATCGCGTGGGGCGTAAAGGCCTTGAACATGCAGGCTGCCACCTCGGGCGTGGCGCTGCGGGCGGCGAGCATCATCGTCTGCGCGGCAATGCCCGTGTCGACCTCGGTAATGGGAGCGGCGGGCTTGCCCGGAACGGCGCGCTCGGCAAGAATCGCGATGTAGCCGGTCGGGCGCTCACCCTCGGCAGGACCCGGCCAGTCCTTAAGCGCGCCGGCCCATGCAAGCTCGTCAAACACGCGAGCGCAGTCCTCTGCACCGCTTACCACATGAAAACGCAGACGCTGAGCATTGGCGCCGCAGGGAGCCAGGTGCGCCAGTTCCGCCAGCTCGAGCAAAAACTCGCGCGGCACGCGCATGGACTCGTCAAAACGGCGGCACGTACGGGCACGACGGACCAGCGCATCAAACGCTTCCAAGCCGAGCTTTTCGCAACCCTGCTTTGCCATCGACTCCGCGCTCGACGGCGCCGCGGGAACTGTTTCGTTCATAGGGACCCCCAATTTCGGGCAATTGTTCTTAGGAGAATCTAACCTAAAACGTAGGCAATAACGAACAGGGCTGCAATGTTCTACACCTGTTGAATAGAAAATCGCGACGTGGGGAACAACGGAAACAATTCGGGGCCTTTGGGTTACGTTTCACCCTCCCCGACCCATACGTCAGCGCCTTTAGGCGATACTGGTCGTAACGATCAAGGCTTACGCCGCACGGAAAGGAGACATTATGGGCATCTTTAAGAATGATGACCAAAAATCGAGCCAGTTTGGATTTGACGAGAAAAGCATGGCAGGCAAGGCCGTCAAGGCCGTGCGCTGGATTTACGCCATCACGGGCGTCTTGGCGCTCGTCGCCGGCATCGCACTGCTGTTTGCGCCCGCCAAGTCCCTCGTCTTCTTAACGACCGTCTTGGGCTTCTACTTAGTGATCACGGCCGAGATCAGACTGTTTACCGCAGTTTTCGAGCCAATGCAGCCCAACGGCTGGCGCGTGACGAGCATCATCTCCAACCTACTCATTATCTTGGGCGGCGTCATAATCCTGCGCAACCAGGCCTTCTCGACCGCGACGCTCACCACGATGGTGGTTATCGTGGCCGGCTTTGGCTGGATCGTCGAAGGTGTCATGTCCATTCTGGAGTCCGAGCTTTCGTCCAACCGTGCCCTCGCCATCCTGAGCGGCGCGCTCTCCATCATCGCCGGCATGTTCGTGTTTATCTATCCGCTGTGGTCGGCCAAGATGCTCGTCATCTTTAGCGGCGCCGCACTGCTGGTGTTTGGCGTAACGCTGATTGTTCGCGCTATTCAATTTGGCAAACTGGTGCACTAGATGCCGCGAACGCTCTTTATTGATGCAGACGCCTGCCCGGTCATGCGCGAGTCGATTGACTGCGCGCGGCGGGCGGGCGTCGCCGTCGTTATCGCCGGCAACAGCACACAGAACCTGGAACGCCACATTCGCCGCGACGATCCGCGCGACGTCGAGCATGCGCGACGCGGATTTTGGGTCACGACGCTCGATGTGAGCGTGGGCGCCGACAGCGCCGACTTTGCCATTGTCGAACGCCTGCAGGCGGGCGACGTAGTCGTGACGCAGGACATTGGCTTGGCGAGCATGGTGCTCGGGCGCGATGCCGCCGCCATCGGCGTGCGCGGGCGCGTCTACGATAAGGCGACCATCGACATGCAACTGTTTATTCGCCACGAGGAAAAGAAGGTGCGCCGCGCCGGCGGTCGCACTCGCGGTCCGGCGGCATTTACCAGCGAAGACCGGGCCCGCTTTAAGCGCAACCTCACCGAGCTGCTGCGCTAACCAAGGTAGATTTTCGGGACATGCCCGGAAATCTACCTTTTTGTTTTGAGCGGTGTGAGCGCTCGGAATCCATGGCTCAACAAAAAACGGGCTTCAAAATGCCATGCGTCGCCGCATTGCGCAGGCGCCGAGCATGGCTATTTGAAGCCCATTTTTTAGGCCTACTTAGAGGCCGAAGGCGGATAGGATAAGGCCCCAGCCGGCGCCGATGACGTACATCATGACCAGGAACACGGCGTTTTCACGAGCGCTGCGGTTGGTGCGGAACAGGACAAGATAGCCCACGCCGGCGGAAATGAGCGTGCCGGCGAGCATCGGCGCCAGCTGTAGCGCGCCCTCCAGGTACAGCTGCGTAATGACCACGCTGGCCGAGCAGTTGGGGATCAGGCCGACGAGTGCCGAGCCCAAGACGGCGAGCGTCTCGTTGCCACGCAGGAACTGCTCGATCGCGGACTCTCCGAAGGTCTCGAGCACGGCAACTAGAATCAGCGTCACCAGGAAAATAAAAACCGAACCCTGCACGGTGTGCGAGATCGCGCTGCGGATAATCGACAGGACGGGCGCACCTTCGTGGGAGTGACCGTGGTCGTGCCCATGGCCGTGGTGGTGCTCATGCTCGCCTGCGTGACCGTGGTCATGGCTGTGTCCGTGGTCGCGCTCGCGTTCATCTTCATCATCATCGCAACCGCAATGGTCGCGCTCGCACAACTCGTGGATGTGATCGGCGCTCACGCCCGCCTCGGCCACTTCATCAATGATGTCGCCCCCGGTATGGTCGTCGTGCGCGCAGTTCACATGAGCCGGATTGGCAGCGGTCCCCAGCACGGTACGGCGAATCGCCGCATGCGCGCGGGCATTACGACGAAGGCCGCGGATAGCCGCGTCCACGATAAAGCCCGTGACCAGCGCGATCAGTGCCTTCGAAGCCAAAAGCATCGCCATGGTCTGCACGGGCACCTGCTCGGCGAGCAACAGCGGCAGCATCTCATCGGAGGTCGAGAGGAACACGGCGACCAGCGTGCCCAGCGTCACGACACGGCCGGCGTACAGCGTTGCTGCCATGGCCGAAAATCCGCACTGCGGCACAATGCCCAGCAGCGAGCCAGCCACAGGACCCGCAGCGCCGGCGCGCTTGATAGCGCCGTTGACGCGGTCGCCCGCAACGTGCTCAAGTGTCTCGAGAGCAAGATACGTCACCAACAAAAACGGCGCCAGCGAGAGCGTGTCCTTGCCGGCGTCGAGCAGAATATCAATCAGCAAATCCATGACGGATGGAACCTTTCATGTCTTTCGGCAGCATTGTAAAAGTCCTAGCGGTCAACTAGGGTATTGTAGTTGTCCTAGGCGCGATGCCAATAGTTGCCCATGGTAAACTATCATCTCGCCACATCTCAATGAACCCGAGCCGCGCGGTGCGGCCCGTCCAAGGAGCAGTTATATGAACGTTTCACAAGCACTCGAATACGAGCGTCAGCCGTTTATCCCCATGTTTATCTATGGCGATCACGGCGCCATGGAGTCCGAGCGCCAGAAGGGCGAGGAGGCCCTTAAGGTGCTCGAAACCGAGTACTTTACCGCCGAGGGCGACCCCAGCTTCGACTTTGCCACCGTGCGCGACCTGGCTGACCGCAACCGCGACCTGTGCGACCAGATTGGCGAGGCGCGCCTGCGCAACGTGACGCCCGCGACGCTTTCGCGCGGCCTGTCCGATGCCGACACCTGCACCGCCATCGGTAAGATGCAAAAGCGCACCGCCGCGTCGGTCATGCGCGAGATCCGCGGCGACCGCGACGCGCTCGGCGTGGCCTACGCCCGCAAGCCCATCCAGGGCACCGTGCTCGGTATCGACATCGAGACCACCGGCCGTGCACCCGAGCGCGGTTATATCATCAATGTGGGTTGGGAAATCATGGAGCTCACCAGCGACGCCGTCCCGCACGACGCCGAGGCACACTACTGCGGCCTGCCCGATATCTACCGCGGCGAGGATGTGCCGTTGTCGAATATCCACCACATCACCTGGGACGACATCGACGGCAAAAAGCCGTTCCGCGAGAACAAGGAACTGCAGAAGCAGCTGCTCAAGCTTATGAAGAAGTACCCGTACATGGCGCACAACGCCGCCTTTGAGGACAGTTGGTTCAAGATCCACCTGGACGGTTACGCCGAGGCACGCCGCGCCGGCAAGATCATCGTCATCGACTCGCGCCAGATCTGCCGCAGCCTGGATGCCGACGTCCGCTCGCTCCCCCGCGAATCCGCGCCCGCCGCGCTCGAGAACTGGGCGCGCCGCCGTGGAACCCTCGCCGCCGACGCCAACGAGCAGCATCTGGGCCTCGACGACACCGACCTCATGCTCCGCACCGTCCAAGCCGAGTTCAACCTCAAGAACCTGTTTGCCAAGTAGAAACGTCTACGACAAACTCCGGCGTAGATCACGAGCGGCCTCGCAGCGGAAAACCCCGCAGCGGGGCCGCCCTACATTCCACAGATAGATCTGCCATCACAAATTCTGAACCCTCATTTTGAACGATTTTGGCCAATTCCCGACACGTAATTCGTTGTCGAATGGTGATGCATCACAATCAAATGTGCAGCAATTGAGTAGTTATATGCTATAGCTAAGCTGCGAAAACTTTTATTTAGGGCATACCAACTCATAATTGCGTCAAGCTTTTGGACAGCATTTGGTTAGACCTCTAAAACGACTTTTTCACTCAGCGCCATCAACACGGCATTAGCTGACACGATATATACCATGAGTATCGTATTGTCACATACCACTGCAAAAGCGGTCTACCAGGCCGTGCATTCGGTGTCTGCGAAAGGCATCGAGTCCTGTAACCCTGCCGCGATTTACGGATCATGTCCCACCGGAACGCTCCTTGACGCAGCCGCAGAATGGCTCACCAAACATGATGTTTCCCTCGGCGCAAATGATTCCCTCGAGGTGATGGTGTTTGATCGCAGGAATGCGCGCTATGCAATGAACTGTCAATGCCACGTTTCGTCAAAACGATTCTCGAACTCACGCTTTATAGAGCTTGAAGATGGCATCTTCATTGTTGGCGTTGAGCTTTGCGCACTTCAAGCCGCCACCTATCTCCCTTTTCGCGAACTGGTGGAGTACTACTTTGAATTGTGCAGCGCTTACTCCCTTGGAACCGGCTCTTCCACCTCTTATAACGAGCGTTTCGCGCTCACCTCGACCGAGAGGTTAAAGCAGTTCTTTAATTCCATTACCAGATGCGACGGTTTGGCCCTTGCCCGAAAGGCGATCCAATGTGTACGCGACGGATGCCGGTCTCCCATGGAAACGGCATTTGTCATGATGCTAACGCTGCCCAAAAGCGAAGGAGGGCTTGGTATTAAGGGAATTGAGACCGATTACGAGGTGCAGGTCACCGCCGCCGCAAAGAATCTCACGAGACGCAAAAAGTTCTTTATGGATGCGTATCAAAAGAAATCTCGCACAGACATTGAATACAACGGTTTTTATCATGACGCGGAAGAAGACCGCGCCATCGATGAGGAACGCAAGAATGCGCTTGCGTCCATGGGATACGGAATCATCACCGTCAGCCGTTATTCCTTTATGCATGCCAGCTCTTTCGTTAGGGTCATGGAAGCAATCCAGCGGAAAGAGGGCGTACGCCCCTCACGTCTACCAAAAGACTTTCAAATCATGCAAGAGGACCTGAGACAGTTTGTGCTCAGAAGGTTTATAGAAGAGAAAAGGCGAATTCAGAAGCAGCTTCGCCAGGATTCCGAAGAGCGCCAACGAATCGACCTCGAAAAAGCAACACTCGAAGGCATCACGCTGGATGACCCGACAATTAATAATGAAGTTACAGCAATCGATGACATGCAGACAGTCGAATCCGACAGCCCATCATTTGCCCAAACAAGCAGCCTCGCGCCCGAGGGCAGGATCTTCGGGGCCGGAAGCTAGACCGGCTAACAAGGTGGGTACCCTAGCGATGTGCAAAATTGCGAGTATTCAGCAGGGTCGGCCCTCCAGCACCCACAAGTTAATCCAAATGAGAAACAAAGGCGCTATCGAACGGGAACGTTAGGCAACACTTGAGGAAGATCTTATCTGTTTACCGCCCTTGGATAACTCTTGAGCGGCTTTATTTGGCCCGAAATAGATAAACAGACCCCCTATAGTTGCAGAATACTCCAATTTTTGCACGGCGCGGGGGCACCCACCTCGGCATCGACTATCAAAACCGCTCAATCCGGAATCTCGTCCACTATTCCCCATCATTTTGTGCGATGAATTACTTAAACGTTATTGACATATGAACATACGCTCATATAATCGGAAGTAAGTTATTTGAGCGTATGTTCATATGAAAGGATATTGCAATGAGCATCCGCGTTGATGAAACGAAACCCGACACCGAGGCCACCGAGCCAGTGATCCCCACCACCTGCTCGCCCGAGGACCTTCCCGACGAGGAGCTTCTCTACGACCTCGCCGACCTGTTCAAGGTCTTCAGCGACACCACGCGTATCAAGATCCTTTACGCCCTCATGGGCCGCGAGCTCTGCGTGGCAGACATCGCCGAAGCGACCGAAACCTCGCAGTCCGCGGTGTCGCACCAGCTGCGCACACTCAAGCAGTCGCACCTGGTTAAATTCCGGCGCGACGGGCGCAATATCCTCTACTCGCTCGCCGACGCCCACGTCTACACCATGCTCAACCAGGGCATGAGCCATATCTGCGAATAGCAACCAACCACGGTACCAGCGCGGCCTGCACCCAAGCCGCAAAAACGGGAAAGGAACCCACCATGAAAAAGCAGTACAAGCTCGATGAGATCGATTGCGCCAACTGTGCGCGCGAGCTTCAGGACGAGTTGGCCAAGCTCGAGGGCGTCAAATCCGTTTCGGTCAACTTTATGACCCAGAAGTTGACGCTCGAGGCCGATGACGCCGAGTTCGACGAGGTCCTCGACCGCGTTGTGGAGTTCACCGCCGACGCCGAGCCGGACTGCGAGATCATTCTCTAGCCAAGGTTTACGCCAACCTGCAAGGCCGCGCTTGCTGCGGCCTTTGCTCGCGAAATTATATGAGCGAGTGTTCATACATTCAAATGGAAGGATACGAGTCATGGCCACCGCCGACCCCAAGAAGAAGCGCAAGAAGAAAGAGTCACTCGAGCATAAGCGCAACCGCATCCTGGTAGCGCTGGGCATTTTTGCCGTGGTGTACGCCCTCGATGAGTTCGGCACCCTCACCGCCGCATTCGGTACCCCGGGCGACATCTACGCCAGCTTTATGCTGTTCCTCATACCGTTTTTGATTGCCGGCTACGACGTGCTGCAAAAGGCATTCAATAACATCCGCCGCGGCAAGGCCTTCGACGAGAGTTTCCTTATGGCAGTCGCGACCATCGGCGCGTTTGCCATGGTGCTCTTCCCCGATACCGACCCGCACATGGCCGAAGGCGCCGCCGTCATGCTGTTCTACCAGGTCGGCGAGCTGTTTCAGGCGTACGCCGTGGGCAAGAGCCGCAAGTCGATCAGTGCCATGATGGACATCGCACCCGACTACGCCAACGTCGAGCAACCCGACGGCACGCTCGAACAGGTCTTCCCCGATGACATCGCCGTCGGCACCGAGATTGTGGTCAAGCCCGGCGAGCGCGTGCCCATCGACGGCGTCATCGTCGAAGGCGAAACCCAGCTCGACACCGCCGCCCTTACCGGTGAGTCGGTCCCCCGCCCGGCCAAAACCGGAGACGATATCATCAGCGGCTGCATCAACATGACGGGGCTCATCCACGTGCGCACCACCAAGCCCTTTGGCGAGTCCACCGTCGCGCGCGTCCTGGAGCTCGTAGAAAACGCCAGCGAAAAGAAGGCGCGCACCGAGAACTTCATCACGCGCTTTGCCCGCATCTACACGCCCGCCGTCACCGGCGCTGCCGCGGTACTCGCGCTCGGCGGCGGCTTGGTCACCGGCGCCTGGTCCGACTGGATCCTGCGCGGCCTGACTTTCCTGGTCGTCAGCTGCCCGTGCGCGCTCGTGATCAGCGTCCCGCTCAGCTTCTTTGGCGGCATCGGCGGCGCGTCCAAGCTGGGCGTTCTCATCAAGGGTTCTAACTACCTCGAGACGCTCGCCGACGTGGACACCGTCGTCTTTGACAAGACGGGCACCCTCACCAACGGCACGTTCTCGGTGGTCGCGGTACACCCCGAGGCCGGCTATACCGAGCAGTCGTTGCTCGAAGTCGCAGCCCTTGCTGAGTCGTTCTCCGATCACCCCATCGCGCAGTCCGTACGTGTCGCCTACCAGGGCGAGGTCGACCCCAAGCGCGTTAGCAACTCCGCCAACGACGCGGGCCACGGCGTGACGGCAACCATCGACGGCAAGCACGTCGTCGTTGGCAACGCAAAGATGCTCGCCGCGGCCGGAGTCGAAGCGCCCGATTGCGAGGTCGTCGGCACCATCCTCCACGTGCTAGTCGATGGCATCTATGCCGGCCACATTGTAATTGCCGACACCATAAAGGCCGATGCAGAGCAGACGATCCGCGACCTGCACGCCGCCGGCGTCAAGCGCACCGTCATGCTCACGGGCGACCGCGAGGAAGTGGCTGCTGCGGTGGCCAAGCGGCTGGGGCTCGACGAGTTCCACGCGCAGCTGCTGCCGGGCGACAAGGTCGAGCGTGTTGAAGCGCTGCTGGCAGCCGAAAGCGGCAAGGGCAAGCTCGCCTTTGTCGGCGACGGTATCAACGACGCACCCGTGCTCACGCGCGCCGATGTGGGCATCGCCATGGGCGCTATGGGCTCGGACGCCGCAATTGAGGCGGCGGACGTCGTGCTCATGGATGACAAGCCGTCCAACATCTCCCGCGCGATCCGCGTGGCGCGCAAGACCATGTCGATTGTTTGGCAGAACATCATCTTTGCGCTGGGCATTAAGTTGCTGATTCTGGTGCTTGCGGCGCTCGGCATCGCCAACATGTGGCTTGCCGTGTTCGGCGACGTAGGCGTGGCGATCATCGCCATCCTGAACGCCATGCGCGCGATGGGGGTCAAGAACCTGTAGCGTTCGTGGGCTGTCCGGCCGGGGCCGGGCGTGGTTTTGAAGACGGGCCTCGCGCTGCGG
>CAJMSL010000022.1 GCA_905216045.1 uncultured bacterium | reverse complement strand
ACGCTTGTGACCCGCGACAATCCTTGCGTGGAGCTGTAGCGAAGTCTGCGGATCAAACTCGACGGTCAAAACCACCACAATGGTGCCTGTCCCCTTTGTGGTGGTTTTTATGTTGATGAGTTAACAAATGAGGCGTGCAGGGCTGGCGGCCGCTGGGTACGGTTAAGATGTTTACCCGTTAGCATTATGCAAGCGAAAGGCGGTCGTCTCCCATGCAACAGAACGACGAGACACGTTTCGAGGACTTTGTCGGACTGATCAGCGGGCTCTACAAGGAGATCCAGCGCATTAAGACGTCTGAGGGCGCAAGGCTGGGTCTCAAGGGCTCCGACGTCATGTGCCTGTACTATCTTGAGCGCAGCAAGGACGGCCTGACTGGCGCCGACCTGGCTCGCATGGCAGGCGTGACCCGCGCCGCCGTCTCGCGTACGCTCGCGCATCTGGAGGAGGGTGGCTACGTCGAGGTCGATGATTCGGGCGATGCCGCCGTTAAGTACCGTGCTCCGGTGCGCCTGACCGCTCTGGGCGGCGAGAGCATGAGCGAGGCGGACCGCATCATTCGCGAGGTGCTCGATACCACCGGTAAGGCTATGGGTGTGGAGCAGCGCGAGCAGATGTATGCGTCGCTGCGCACGATTCTCAACACCCTGCGCGAGATGTAGAGCCGCGCTGGTACTTGCTTCTAATCAACAACTGCACAGTTCCTATTTGAGCGTGCGTGTCGCGCTGGGATCTTGCTGTCAAAATTCCCTGCGCGTGGTCCGCGCAAGAAAGGATTCGCTATGTCCGTCCGTATCATTACCGACTCCGCGAGCGATATGTCGCCTGCGGAGCATCCGGCACTATCCGTCCTGCCGCTATCCGTCACCTTTGGCACCGATGTGTACATGGATGGCGTCGACATCGATCACCAGCGCTTTTACGAGATGCTGGTCGAGCGCGACGAGCTGCCCAAGACCGGTCAGGTCAACCCGTACGCCTTTTCGCAGGCGATTGCCGAAGCACGTGAGGCCGGCGACGAAGCCGTGATTATTACCGTGGGCGCTAAGCTTTCGGGCACCAACCAAAGTGCCCGCACCGCACTTGCCGAGGCGCCGGGCGGCGATGTGTATGTGGTGGATAGCAATAACGTTACCCTGGGCGAGCGCGTGCTGGTTGAGTACGCGCGGCGTTTGGTGGACGAGGGCCAAGGCGCGGCTCAGATCGCGGCGGCTGTCGAGGCCGTGCGCGACCGTGTTGTCGTCATCGGCCTGCTCGAGACGCTTGAGTACCTCGTTCGCGGCGGTCGCCTGTCTGCTGCGGCTGGTGCTGTGGGTACGCTGCTCAACGTGAAGCCCGTGGTGGCAGCGGAGGACGGTCTGATCGTGCAGCTGGGCAAGGCACGCGGCTCCAAGAACGGCCGCAACCTGTTGAACCAGAAGGTTGAGCAGGCGGGCGGCGTCGACTTTTCTATGCCGCTGGCGCTCGGCTACACGGGCCTTTCGGACGCGGTGCTCAAGAAGTATATCGAGGACAGCGCTGCGCTGTGGGCTGGTCACACCGAGGGCGAACTGCCCGTTCACACCATTGGCGCCACCATCGGTACCCACGTAGGCCCCGGCGCCGTAGCCGTAGCCTTCTTCCATCCCGCCAACTAACCGATCTGCCATAAACCACCACAAAGGGGACAGGCACCTTTGTGGTGGTTTATGCTTTTCCGGGTGGAAGGGAGCGAGCAATGGCGTCTGAGGGCTTTTTTGAACGGGTGTACGAGGTGGTCGAGCAGATTCCCGAGGGGATGGTCGCCACCTACGGTCAGGTGGCGCTGCTCGCCGGTCGTCCGCGGAGTGCGCGGTACGTGGGCTACGCGCTGCACAGCAATCCGCGCCCCGGCGAGATTCCCTGTCACCGCGTGGTGTTTGCCGACGGCCGTATCTGTGAGGGCTTTGCCTTTGGCGGGCCCGATGCTCAACGTGAGCTTCTGCTGGGGGAGGGTGTGGCGTTTAAGGACGACATGCGCGTCGACTTGGCCGCCTGTCGCTGGCCTGCCGGACTCTAGCGGCTCTGCCGTGGTCAAAACCACCACAAAGGTGCCTGCCCCCTTTGTGGTGGTTTTCCGTTGCAGGTTTACCGGAGCTAACTTATGGAGAAGGTGTGGTGGCGTACTTTGCCGTCAGAAAGTAAACCACGGTGAACTATATTGGTTTCAGCAACGGAGCAGGCAATAGGCGATGAAAAAGCCTGCCCTGTTGAGTTTGATTCGCATTCCTTCCCTCTGTGCGATTCAACGGTGTACTTCGGGAACAGGCCCGCTGGCAACTAGCTGCCGGCGGGCCTGTTCCTGTTTGTCGAGGGGGTGCGATGGACGGAGCCGAAGCGGTCCGGCTCCAAAAAAGGCGGACGCCGTAGCGCCCGCCCTAAAGCAATCGAAAGCTCAAGCCAGCAGATCGGTCTAGTACACCATGCCCATGGCGTCCTGAACCTCTGCCAGGGTCTGATCGGCGATCTCGTTGGCGCGACGGTTGCCCTCGTGCAGGACGTCCTTCACATAGTCCAGATCGTTCTCGTAGCGCTGGCGACGCTCGCGGATCGGTGCGAAGTACTCGTTGACGGCCTCGGTCACGTACTTCTTGAGCTGGCCGGAGCCGCCCATGCCGATCTCCTCGGCAATCTCGACCTCGGAGCGACCGGTGCAGATGGCGGCTGTCGAAAGCAGGCCAGACACGCCGGGGCGGTTCTCGGGATCGAACGTGATCATGCGCTCGGAGTCGGTCTGGCTCTTCTTGATGCGTTTGGCCGTCTCCTCGGCGGTCATCGAGATATTGATGGCGTTGCCGTAGCTCTTGCTCATCTTGCGACCGTCAAGGCCGGGAAGCAGCGGGGTCTCGGACAGCAATGCGTCGACCTCGGGAAATACCTTGCCGTAGCGGTTGTTAAAGCGGCGGGCGATGGTGCGGGTGAGCTCGATGTGCGGCAGCTGGTCGCGACCGACGGGCACGACGTTGCCCTTGCAGAACAGAATGTCGCAGGCCTGGTGCACCGGGTAGGTGAGCAGAAGGCCGGTAAGCTCGTGGCCCGAGGCCTCCATCTCGGCCTTGACCGTGGGATTGCGCGCCAGCTCGGCCTCGGAGACCAGCGACAGGAACGGCAGCATGAGCTGGTTGGCGGCGGGCACGGCGGAGTGAGCGTAGATCATGGTCTTGTCGGGGTCGATGCCGCAGGCAAGGTAGTCCATGACCATGTTGTACACGTTGTCCTGGATGTGCTCGGTCGTGTCGCGATCGGTGATGACCTGGTAGTCGGCGATGAGCACGTTGGTCTTGGCGCCCATGTTCTGCAGCTCAACACGGCCCTTGAGGGTGCCGAAGTAGTGGCCCAGGTGCAGACGGCCGGTGGGGCGGTCGCCGGTGAGCATGGTGAACTTCTCGGGCGTCTTGGCCAGGCCCTCGCGAATGGCGTTGCTCTTTTGCAGCGCGACTTCGTAGCTGTTCTCGTTTGGCATGATTGCTCCTTACGTATGTTCATGGGTCAAGATGATAGCGCGTTTATTGGAGGGGCGGTGCGTAAGTAGGAGAGGGGCGGGAGAGGGACGCGCGTGCTGCGTCAAGTGCGATGGGTGCGGCGCGGCCGCGCTTGGCTAACGGTGCCTTGGCGCATCCTCGGCAGCTTGCCCTAGAGCTTGTGGTGGCGCTCTTCTTTGCGCGCCTCGGCTGCCTGCTCCTCCTGCTTAAAAGCGGGGTCGTCGGGGGTGACCAGTTCGTCCTCGTGCGTGCGCTTGTTGTAATGGTGGCGTAGTACGGGTTCAAACAGGTGCAGGTGCTTGGCGAAGGCCGCCGAGCCAATGGCGAGCACGGTAAAGATGAGCACACGCATGGGCACTTCGACCTGGTTAATCGCGGCGGCGCCGGCCGAAAGCATGATGCACCAGGCATAGATGAGCAGCACGGCCTGTTTTTGGTTGTAGCCTTCTTGGATCAGGCGGTGGTGGATGTGGCCCTTGTCGGCCTGCCCGATGCTAATGTGGGCGCGCTTGCGGCGCACGATGGCGCTGAACGTGTCGATGATGGGCACGCCGGCAACGATGAGCGGAATGATAAGCGAGGTGAGTGCGGCGGTGCGGCTCACGTTGAGCAGCGAGATGGAGCCCAGCGCAAAGCCCAGAAGCAGCGACCCCGAGTCGCCCAAGAAGATGCTTGCGGGGTTGAAGTTGTAGCGCAAAAAGGCCAGACAGGCGCCAAAGAGCGCAATGGAGAGCGCGGCGGCGTCGATGCGGCCCGAGAGAACGGCCATCGAAAACATGGTGAACGACGCGATGCCGCAGATGCCCGTGGCCAAGCCGTCGAGGCCGTCGATGAGGTTAATGATGTTAGTGAATGCCACCAGATAGATCACGGTAATGGGGTAGGCGAGCCATCCGAGCATGATCTCGCCGGGAGCAAACGGGTTGACGATGACGCCGATTTTTAGGCCGCCCATGCAGGCGATAAGCGCGGCGAGGACCTGTCCGGCCAGCTTTTGCTTGGGCGTGAGCTGGAAGACGTCGTCGATAGCGCCGGTCGCAAAGATGACGGTAAAGGAGAGCGCCAGCATGGGATAGCTAATGTGAAGGCGCGGGTGCGGTACCAGGACGGGTGGCCAGCCTAGGTACCAGGTGCCTAGGATTTGCACAATGCAGGCAACGACCAGGCCCAAAAACACCGCCGTTCCGCCCAAACGCGGGATGGGCTTGGTGTTGATGCGGCGCTTAGAAGGATAGTCGACGGCATCGAGCTTAATTGCCAAGCGCTTGACCAGGGGCACCGCGAGGAAGGTCGTGATAAAAGCCGCCGCTGCCACGCATAGGTACGGTATGTAGCTCGGGGATGAAGCCATGAATCTAAAAACCGCCAAGCGTCGAAGGAAAAGGTCAGAAGAACGCCATGCGCAAAGGGCATAGCCGAACCATAATACTCGACCAAGGGGGGTGCATGTAATTGCACGCAGCGATAATCACGCGCTTACCAGATATTGGGATGTTGTCGATGGCTTGTCGGGATGCCGGCGGGGATCCATATGGACTGTATGGTGATTTTCGGCAAAAGAAAACCACCCCCCACGTTACGAAAATGAACCCACCTAAAACAGGTGGGTGCCCTCATCGACTGTTCCAGCGTCCTTAACAACGAAGGATACCTGTACTAGGTACGACTGTGTGGGCTCCCTAAATAAACGCGACGGTTCACCCAGTTGCTCCGCGGGGGGCGGAATACCTACATCATAAAGCGGCACTTTATCGATTCCAGTCTTGACATTACAAAAATCGTGTCGGACGATTACGGCGCCTTAGGGACGGAGCCGTCTACGCGGTCTGGCCCTTTACGTTTGAGCTGCTGAATCGTTGTTTTGGAGCATGTTTTTATGCCGACGTCGTTGACCGAACTTTTTTCGCCCGCCTGCCATTTGTGTCCGCGCCGTTGCGGTGCGGCGCGCGATGAGGGCGCGCTCGGCGTATGCGGTGCTAACGACACGCTCAGGGTGGCCCGCGCGGCGCTTCATATGTGGGAGGAGCCGCCTATCTCGGGCGAGGCCGGTTCGGGCACGATCTTCTTTAGCGGTTGCTCGCTTAAATGTATCTACTGCCAGAACCACGAGATCTCGACCGGCAATTTTGGCCTTGAGATTTCGCCTGAGCGCCTGGTCGAGATTATGCTGGAACTGCAGGACCAGGGTGCCAACAACATCAATTTGGTGACGGCGACGCACTATGCGCACCTGTTGCCTGCCGCGATTGCCGCGGCACGGATGCGCGGGCTGGTCATCCCAATCGTCTACAACACGAGTGGTTACGAGCGCGCGAGTGCCGTGGCGGCGCTGGGCGACCTGGTCGATGTGTGGCTCACCGACTTTAAATATGCCGATGCCGGGCTTGCGCAGTCGCTCTCCCATATAAAGGATTACCCGCGTGTGGCCGTGTCGGGTCTGGCCCAGATGGCGCGCGAGATCGAGCGCCGCGGGGGAGAGTTGGTGGACGAGGACGGGCTTATGAAGCGTGGTATGATCGTGCGTCACCTGGTGCTTCCGGGGCATGCAGACGATTCGTGTCGCGTGCTGGACCTGGTGTGGCAGACGGTGGGCGACGTGCCGATCTCGGTTATGAACCAGTACACGCCCAATGCGCTCATGCGCGAGCAGGGCGGCGACCTGGCACGCGCCGTGACGCGTGAGGAGTACGAGCAGGTGCTCGACCATGCCGACGACCTGGGTTTTACGACGATGTTCTGGCAAGAGGGCGGCGCGGTAGACGAGAGCTTCACCCCGGCCTTCGACACCACCGGTGTTCTTACCAGCGCAAAGTAGTGCGTTCGTCGATGATTTTTCTGGGACGCGGATAAATATTCATCGAGAGGATCGCCTGTTCGAATAGTTGCCAAAATAGCCGCGCCCCAAAAAGACTGGTTATTGGGCGTTGACAGTTGGCGAGCCGTAGGTAAAATATCGACTTGTCCTGGGGACGTAGCTCAGTTGGGAGAGCGCTGCCGTCGCATGGCAGAGGCCGAGGGTTCGACTCCCTTCGTCTCCACCCTTGGATTTGATAAGCCGCTGACATTGTGTCGGCGGCTTTTTTTAAAAGAAAGGGCTATACCATGGCAGAGCTTGAGTCCCAACCATTGTCCGACGAGGAGCGCGCTGAGTTGGAAGAGCTCCGCGCTGAGAAGGCCCGCCGCGAGGCTCGGGAAGAGGCCCGTCGCGAGCGTGAGGAGCTGGCTGCCCTGCGCGCCGAGCGTGCGAAGGCCGAGGAGGTCGCCTCGAACGCCGCATCCGAGCGCAAGCCCGCGCCCGCACCCAAGCCCGCTGCTGCGAAGCCTGCACCTGCCGCGCCCAAACCTCAGCCTAAAAAGGCCGCTCGTCTTAAGTCCGTCGAGCCCAAGCCGAGCCGTGACGAGATGACCTTTGCCCAGCGCATGGTTACCTCCAAGGAACCTACGGGCGAGAACGAGATCCCTGGCATGGCGCCGGCTCAAAAAATCATCATTGTCCTTGCCCTCATCGCGTTTGTCATCTTTATGGGCTACACGATCCTGACCAGCATGGGCCTGCTCTAACCGATTTGCATCGGGCGTCATGTCCGCATGCTCTGCTCTCGTCCAACCCTCAAATACTGCACCACACATCCGAAAGGTCGCCCCATGGCTTTGACCGATATCTCTCATCCCACCGACATCGCAATGCTCACCGATCTGTACGAACTCACTATGGCCCAGGGCCTGTGGGAGAGCGGCAAGGCCAATGAGCAGGGTTGTTTTACCGCGTTTTACCGCGACCATCCCTTTGGCAGCGCCTATGCCGTCATGTGCGGCACCGCCGAACTTCCCGAGCTGGTCGAGAATCTGCGCTTTACGCCCGAGGACATCGACTACCTAGCCTCGCTTGAGGCCCCGGCCGGCGGCGCGATGTTCAAGTCCGCATTCCTCGACTATCTGCGCGATTTTCGTGCGCATGTAAACATCGACGCCGTGCCCGAGGGCGAGCTCGTCTTTCCGCGCGAGCCCATGGTGCGCGTCACCGGCCCCGCGCTGGAGTGCCAGCTGCTCGAGACGGCGCTGCTCAACATCGTCGGGTTCCAGACGCTTGTCGCCACCAAGACGGCGCGCGTGGTGCTCGCCGCCGACGGTCGCCCCGTGGCGGAGTTTGGCCTGCGCCGAGCCCAGGGTCCCGATGGCGGCCTGGCCGTTGCGCGCGCGAGCTACGTTGCCGGCTGCTCCTCTACGTCCAATGTGCTCGCCGGCCGCCGCTACGGTATTCCCGTCTTTGGCACGCATGCGCACAGCTGGGTGATGAGCTTCGATTCCGAGCTCGAGGCCTTCCGCGCCTTTGCCAAGTCGAGCCCCAAGAACTGTACACTGCTCATCGACACCTATGACGTGCGTGAGGGCTGCGAGCATGCCATTACGGTCGCCAAGGAGATGGAGGCGGTGGGCGAGCGCCTGTCGGCTATTCGCATTGACTCGGGCGACCTCGCCAAGCTCTCCAAGTATGTCCGTGGTCGTTTCGATGCCGAGGGCCTTCCCTATGTGGGGATCTCGGTTTCCAACGATCTGGATGAGTACACGATTCAGTCGCTGCTCGACCAGGGCGCGCCCATCGACAGCTTTGGCGTGGGTACCAAGCTCGCGACCTGCTATGACCAGCCGGCGCTGGGTGGCGTGTACAAGCTTTCCGCCCGCCGTGCGAGCGAGGCCGACCCGTGGACGCCGGTGGTCAAGCTCTCCGAGCAGCCCTACAAGCGCACGATCCCGGGTGTGCAACGCGTGCGCCGTTATTACGACGGCTTTGGCGGCCCGGTCTGCGACATGATCTACGACGAGGACCATCTGGCGGGGGAGGGCGCCGCGCGCGGCAATACCCTCGTGGCCGTGAATGATGCCGCCCTGGTGACCGACGTGTCCGAACTTGAGTATCGCGAGCTGCTGGTGCCGATCGTTCGCGATGGCAGTGCGGTGGCTCCGCGTGAGAGCATCCAGGACGCGCGCGAGCGCTGTGCTTGGGCGCTCGATCATCTGGACGCAGCTTTCAAGCGCTTCCTGTACCCGCAGACCTATGTGGTGGGCATGGAGCAGGGGCTGGCTCAGGTGCGCGACGAGCTCGTGCGCAAGAATATGGCCGCGGCCTCGGCTTTCCCCTGGGCAAAATGATCAGCATGCGACGGAAGATAACGGATCATTTTCTCACTTGCCCGTTCGCCCGTTCGCTGAACAGTTGATTGGTTTGACGTATGACGACTTCTTATAAAACGATGGTGGTAAAGATTGGTTCGTCCACGGTGGTGGGCGCCGATGGCAAGGTCAACCGCGCCTTTATCGGCGGACTTGCCGATCAGGCCGCAGCGCTGCGCAAGCTCGGCTGGCGTCTGGTCGTGGTGAGCTCGGGCGCTATTGCCTGTGGCTATCCCGTGTTGGGCTTCGACCGCAAGCCGGTCGGTGACCTGCCGAGCCTGCAGGCCTGCGCCTCGGCTGGTCAGTGCATCATCTCGTCGGCCTACGACGAGGAGTTCCATGCGCGCGAACTGCTCACTTCGCTCGTGCTGCTCACGCGCCACGATACGGCCCGTCGCACGTCCTACCTGCACGCGCGCGACGCCCTGCTTCGTCTGGTGGAGCTGGGCGTGGTGCCGGTTGTCAACGAGAACGACACCGTTACCGTCGACGAGATCAAGTTTGGCGACAACGACACGCTGGCGGCGCTCGTGAGCTGCCTGGTTTCTGCCGATCTGTGCGTGACGCTTTCGGACATCGACGGCCTCTACACCGCCAATCCGCATGAGGATCCGACGGCCGAGTTTGTCCCGGTCGTGCATAAGATCGATGCCAAGATTATTGCCTCGGCGGGCGATTCTTCCACATCGGTGGGCACGGGCGGCATGATTACCAAGATCCGCGCGAGCCGCATCCTGATGACGGCGGGCATTCAGAGCGTGATTTGCTCGGGCGAGGAGCCCGATGCGCTCGTGCGCCTCGCCCGCAGCGAGAGCGTGGGCACGCTGTTCGATCCGCCGGCGGAGCGTCTGGACATCGCACCCCGCAAGCTGTGGATCGCGCTGGGCGACAAGGCGCATGGCTCGGTGACGGTCGATGATGGTGCTGCGAAGGCGCTGGTCAGCCGTGGCTCTTCCTTGCTTGCGGTGGGTATTCGCGAGATCGATGGCCAGTTTGCCGAGGGCGATGTGCTCGACGTGTGCGACCCGAGCGGCATGGTTGTCGCCCGCGGTATCGCCGAGGCCGATTCGGACGTGCTGGAGCTTGCAGCTGGACGCCGCCAGGACCAGATCGCCAGCAACCGCCTGCTCGCAGATCTGGCAGAGAAGCCGGCGATACACAGGGATAACTTGATCGTATTTGCATAAAGAAAGACAGCGCTGCGGATCGTTTCCCGCAGCGCTGTCTTTCTCGTGCCGGCACCTGGGGACGTTTCTTTTGTGCCGGCAGGTGGGGACACTCCTTTGCTAGAAGATTCGGCGCAGGTCTCCGCGGTTGAGGGCCTCGTCGAAGAGGTGCTTGAATACCACGCTGCCGTGCAGGCCGTCGTGCTCGAACTCGTTGGTCACCCAGGCATGCGAGTTGCCCACGCGGCTGAGCGTATCAAGCTGCAGGCCCGACTCCACGTACATGTCGTCGAAATACACCGCGGCCTGCAGGGGCACCTCGTTGCACGCCAGTCGCTGCGGGTCGTAGATCTTGTCCCAGCTGGTGTCTTCCATCAGCAGGTCCATGGCGGGCTTGAAGGGCTTGAGCTCGGGCATCTGCTCGAACATCCACGGGAACATGGCCTCGCCGGTAAACATGAGCGGGCGCGCGAGTGTGTCGAACTCGGCACGATGGGCCTTCTCCTCTGCTGCGGCCCAGCGAATGGGCATGGTGTCGCCGTCGGCGTAGATAAACTCCTGCAGTGTCCAGTACAGCGGGTTCGTGCGTGTGTTGGTGCGCTCGAAGGCGCGCATCAAAAAGCTGTCGGATACCGAGGAGCCGCAGCTCAGCGTACCGTCGCCAGTAACAAAAGCGTGATCGATAGTCCAATGCATGCGCTCAAAGCTCGGCTTCATGCCAAAGTCGCTGCCCATGAGCTGTAGGCGCTCGACCGTCATCGGCGAGCCGTCGGGCAGCACGGGCTTCTGCGCCTCGAGCGCATCGGCCAGGGCTGCCACGCGCTCGACGTCAGCGGGATAGCGGTCATAATACTGCTGCGTCTTGGCGGCCATGCGCGGGAAGGTGTGCGCGTAGACCTCGCTTGCGCTCGCCGGTACGTGGGGGATGCCGCCGCAGGTAAAGCTCGCCGCCACGCCCTCGGGGAAGAGCGACAGGTAGCTCAGCGTCAAAAAACCGCCGTAGCTTTGGCCGAGCGTGACCCACGGCTTGCCGCCAAAGCCCACTAGGCGCAGGTACTCAAAATCGCGCACGATGGAGCTGGCGAGGTGGCGCTTGAGGAAGTCCGCCTGCGAGCGTGCTGTATCGGCGCCGGCGGCCGTTGCGCGATCACCCAGTGCCTTGCTCGTGCGTCCGGCCACGCAGCTACTGCGTCCGGTGCCGCGCTGGTCGGGAAGGACCACGCGGAAGTGCTTGACGGCCTCCTCGATCCAGCCGTCGCTTGTGGGCGACAGCGGACGTGGGCTCTCGCCGCCGGGGCCGCCCTGCAAAAACAGGAGCAGCGGCAGATCGTCGTTGATGCGGTCGGGCGCGCAAACCACGCGGTAGAAGAGCTTGATGCTCTCGGGCGCGCCGGCGATGGGTGCCGGCATAGCGCCGCGGCGCATGGTGCTGCCGACGGCCAGGAGCATCGGCTCCAGGCCGCGCCAGTCAAGGGGGACGTCGATGCTGTGGTCCTCGACGTAAAGGCCGGGGACGTGGTACGAAGTGATGAGGGCCATGTGAGTCTTCCGTTCGTTGCGGTGTTGCGGGTTGACCAATTCTACCGCCGCGGGCGAGGCCATGCGCAAATCGGCTACCATGGTTGCAAACTTCTAGGAGAAAGGGCCGTCCATGTCGGTCGATATAGCCACGTATGTCCACGATCTTGCCGTTGCCGCCAAGGCAGCGTCGGCCTCGCTTGCCACGGCGAGCGATGAGCAGCGTCAGGAGGCCGTGCGCGCCATGGCCGCAGCACTGCGCAACGGTGTCGACTCCATCGTCGCCGCTAACGAGCTCGATATGTCCGCCGCGCGCGATGCGGGTACCTCGGCCGGACTGCTCGATCGCCTGCTGCAGACGCCCGAGCGCGTCGAGGGCATGGCCGCCGGCCTGGAAAAGCTCGCCGAGCTGCCCGATCCCGTGGGCCGCGTGCTCGACCACCGCGTGCTTGCAAGTGGCGTGGACCTGACCCGTGTGAGTGTGCCGCTGGGCCTGGTCGCTATGGTCTACGAGGCGCGCCCCAACGTGACGGCCGACGCCGCAGGCATCTGCATCCGTACCGGCAACGCCTGCATTCTGCGCGGCGGCTCGCTGGCCTATCACTCGTGTGCCATGATTTCTGAGCTGCTGGCCGATGCGCTCGAGGCCAAGGGCTTCCCGCGCGAGGCCGTGTCGATGATCGAGTCCACCGACCGCGAGGCTACCGGCGAGCTCATGAAGCTCCGCGGTATTGTCGACGTACTCATTCCGCGCGGCGGTGCAGGCCTGATCCAGCGCTGCATGCGCGAGTCGCTCGTGCCGGTGATCGAGACGGGTACGGGCAACTGCCACATCTACGTGCATGAATCCGCCGACTTTGATAAGGCGCTCAACATTATCGTCAATGCCAAGACCCAGCGCGTGGGCGTGTGCAATGCCGCCGAGTCGCTGCTGGTCGACCATGCTGTGGCCAATGCGTTTTTGCCTGCGGTCGTTGCCGTGCTGCACGACCACGGCGTGCTCATTCACGGCGACGAGGCCACGTGCGCCGCGTGCGCCGACGTCGGCTTTGTAGAGGGCGATGACTACGTCGCCGCGACTGAGGAGGACTGGGGTCGCGAGTACTTGGCTCTCGAGATGAGCGTGAAGGTCGTGGCAAACGAGGACGAGGCCATCGCACACATCAACCGCTACGGCACGATGCACTCCGAGGCCATCGTTGCCGAGGATACGGATGCTTGCGAGCGCTTCCTGGATGCGGTCGATGCCTCGGCCGTGTACGCCAACGCCAGCACGCGTTTCACCGACGGCGGCGAGTTTGGCCTGGGCGCCGAGATCGGCATCTCGACCCAAAAACTCCACGCCCGTGGCCCCTTTGCCGCCGAGGCCCTCACCACCTACAAATACAAGCTCCGCGGCACCGGCCAGGTCCGCCCCTAGCGCCCGCGCAAGAAAAACCACCACAAAGGTGCCTTTCCCCTTTGTGGTGGTTTTAGGTGGTGTGGGCGGTTAGGCCTGGAAGGTATCGCGGTCGGGGGCGAAGGACTGCATGGCCGCGATGGTGCGGTCAAAGAGCTCGGGGAGCTCCCAGCCCAACATCTCGGCGCCCTGCGTAATCACGTCGCGCGAACAGCCAGCGGCAAAGCGCTTGTCCTTGAACTTCTTCTTGAGCGACTTGGTCGTAAAGTCCATGACGCTCTTGCTCGGACGCATGATGACTGCAGCGCCGATCAGGCCGGTGAGCTCATCGCAGGCAAACAGGATCTTTTCCATCTGCAGCTCGGGTTTGGGCAGCGAGGTGTTGAAGTCGGACGTGTGCGTCTGGATGGCGCGAATGAGCTCGGGAGACGCACCTTCGTCCTCAAGAATCTCGGCAGCATAGATGGTGTGGTTCATGGGGTCGTCCTCATGCTCCTCCCAATCCAGGTCGTGCAGCAGACCGACGATGCCCCAAAACTCCTCGTTCTCGGGGTCGAACTCGCGCGCAAAGTAGCGCATAGTGCCCTCGACCGTCTCGCCATGGGTGATGTGGAACGGGTCCTTGTTATGCTCGTTGAGCAGTTCGAACGCGCGGTCGCGGGTGATTCCGGCGGTAAGCGGCTCTGCCATAAGAGACTCCTTGTGCTCGTGGGTATCGATGAGAATGAATACTACTAGAACAAGAAAACCACCACAAAGGTGCCTGTCCCCTTTGTGGTGGTTTTTGGCGCGGATGGGTTAGTTGAGGGCGGCTTGGGCTAGGCGGGCTTCGGCGTCCTCCTCGGTGACGCCCAAGGCCACGGCGAACTCCTCGATGGAGCGGCGCTTGGCTTCCTTGAGTACGCGCATGTAGTAGGAGCTGGGCTTTTTATCGGCTTCCTCGGCCTGGCGAATGCGGTGCATCATGGTTTTTGCCACGCGGACCGTCTCGGGCGCACCCAGCTTGAGCTGCTGCTTAAAGTGTGTCTCCTCAAGTGAGCTGTTGCGCTCGGTGAAGGTGTCGCACTCCAGCTCGTCATAGTGGCTCAGCAGGTGCTCGGCATCTTGCTGAGAGATGGCGGCGTGCAAACGATCGGCCTGCGCCACGGGGTACATGAGGATCGTCTGCGCATGTCCCTGCTTGGTCTCGAGCAGCAGCATGGGCTGCGGCGTGTCGTCCCTAAAACCGACGACGGTGCAGACTCCCTGACCCGGATGAATGACGTGTTGACCGATTGAGAACATGCTACCTCCAACTTATACGAATTTACGTATGTCTAGAATAACACGCTGACGTGCGCAAATTCTCACTTTATGCAGGAAAAGCACACAACTCCGATAGGTAAGAGTATTCGATAACAGACGCAGCTCATTCACACCTTTATGCATTTTCAACGCCTGCATAATCTGCAGGCAGACCGGCATCTTTGAGTGACTCCATACAAGCTGTAGTCAATTTTGTGCATATGCAATATCGATTGGCTTTACCCTGCGACAGTGCCCGTCGCTTGTGATAGAGTGCTACAAACTCTGGCTTTTGCCCTACGAGTGACCAAGAGCTCGGGGGCTTTAACACAAGGAGGATCTATGCCCGAGAAGATTGAAGAGCTGGTACGCGCTGCGCTTGCTGCGGCCCAGGAGGCCGGCGACCTTTCCGCATTTGAACTTGACGATTGCGCTATCGAGCGACCGGCTGACACTTCTCATGGCGAGTGGACCTCTACCATGGCCCTGAAGTCCGCCAAGCTGGCCCACTGCGCCCCGCGCAAGATCGCCGAGGCCATCGTTGCCCATATGCCCGAGGACCCCGCGATTGAGAAAGTCGAGATCGCAGGCCCCGGCTTCATCAACTTCTACCTCTCCGTTGCCGTCAAGAATGCCATCTTTGGCGAGGCTCGCGAGAAGGGTATGGACTTCGCTAAGTCCAACGTCGGTGGTGGCCTGAAGACCCAGGTTGAGTTCGTTTCCGCCAACCCAGTCGGCCCCATGCACATCGGCCACGGCCGCTGGGCCGCGCTGGGCGACTCGCTCTGCCGCGTTATGGACCACGCCGGTTACGACATCCAGCGTGAGTTCTACATCAACGACCACGGCTCTCAGATGAACACCTTCGGCAACTCCATCAGCACGCGCTATATGCAGCTTGCCGACATCATCGCCAAGCAGGGTGTGGATATCGACGAGGCTCACAAGCTGCTGATCGCAGACCGCGACGCCTTTGTTGCCGACGAGAACGACGAGCACCCCGAGACCCATCCGTACCAGGACAACTTTGCCGAGACTCTGGGCAAGGACTCCTACGGCGGCGACTACATCATCGACGAGGCCGCCGAGTTCTGGCGCACCGACGGCGATAAGTGGGTCAACGCCGATCCGCAGAAGCGCATGGAGAGCTTCCGCGAGCGCGGCTATGTAAAGATGGTCGACAACATGCGCGACCTCTGCCACGCCGTCAATTGCGACTTCGATCGTTGGTTCTCCGAGCGCTCGCTGTATGTGAAGGACACCGAGGGCGAGACCGCCGGCACCTCCGCCGTCGACCGCGCTTTTGAGAAGCTCGACAAGATGGGCTACCTCTACACTAAGGACGGCGCCCTGTGGTTCCGCTCCACCGACCTGGGCGATGACAAGGACCGCGTTCTGATCAAGTCCGACGGCGAGTACACCTACTTCGCCTCCGACGTCGCCTATCACTGGGATAAGTTCCAGCGCGTCGACCACGTCATCGACATCTGGGGCGCCGACCACCACGGCTACATCGAGCGCGTCCGCTGCGTCTGCGACGCTCTTGGCTATCCCGGCAAGTTTGAGGTTCTGCTGGGCCAGCTCGTCAACCTGCTGCGTAACGGCAAGCCCGTCCGTATGTCCAAGCGCAAGGGCACCATGGTGACCTTGCAGGAGCTCGTCGACGAGGTCGGCTCCGATGCCGCTCGCTACACGCTCATCTCCAAGAGCTCCAACCAGATGGTCGACTTCGATATCGAGGCCGTTAAGAAGCGCGACAACTCCAACCCGGTGTACTACGTGCAGTACGCTCACGCCCGCGTGTGCTCCATCCTGCGCCGTGCCGCTGACGTTACGCCCGAGCAGGCTGACGAGATGGGCATGAAGGCCGTCGCCGCCAAGGCCATCGGTGAGAACGTCGATTACTCGCTGCTGACCGACCCGACCGAGCTCGCCCTTTCGCGCAAGCTCAACGAGCTCACCGACCTCATCGCCAGCTGCGCTCGCGACCGCGCCCCGTTCCGTCTGACGCACTTTGCTGAGGAACTCGCCGGCGACTTCCACAGCTTCTATGCTGCCTGCCAGGTTCTGCCGAGCGAGGGCCGTCCCGTCGACCCCGAGCTTTCGCGCGCCCGTCTGGCCGCTTGCGACGCCGTCCGCGTGACGCTCGCCCTGGTGCTCACCCTCGTTGGCGTTTCCGCGCCCGAGCAGATGTAATCTGCGAGTCATTTGACCGCGCAAGTTTGGTTTAACTGAGCCTTGAAAGCCCGATCTCCCACGGAGGTCGGGCTTTTTGCAAACGCCGACGTATTGACGAATTTGGAACTGCTGGAAATACGAAACTATGCCGGTTTACTACGATGAAATGAGAAATTCCAACCACGCCGGCTTTTCGCAAAAAAGTGCAAGGCATCTACCTGCGGTTTTAGTTCAACAAGTTTCGGAGTGGTCGCGGTTGAGCGATTCATCGTAGTAAACCGCCATAGTTTTGGCGGAGGCAGTCAGATTTGTGGGTGTTAAACCAAAGAGTGCCCCTTTAACTAGTCGTTTAAGAGCGTTCCCAATGACTAAGTTGCAGGTGGTTGCGGTTGTGTTACACTAACGCTGCGTATATGACGCAATCATCTCGATACAGATCAATGATGTCCGTCGGTATTTGACGGAACTAGACTGTTTAGCCGCCCTGAAGGTTTATGCAGGGAGCATGTGATCACAGGGCTTGAAAAGAAAGTTGAGCAAACACTGTGTCTGATCAACAGCAAGAAAACGAAATAACGACGACGCAAGCCGCTCCCGCTGCACCGGTTGCGTCGGACCAGGTCGCGGCGCCCGCGCAAACCTCGGCTCCTGAGACGCCTAAGGCTGCAACGGCTGAGAAGGCCGTGCCTGCAACTGGTGAGGAGGCTGTTCCGGCAAAGCCCAAGCGTACGCGCCGCACGGTCAAGCCTGCTGCTGACGGCGAGGAGGTCACCAAGCCCAAGCGCCGTACCACGCGCACGACGCGCGCCAAGCGCACCGTTGCAGCTGACTCCTCGGCGCCGATTTCCGATGAGGTCGCGCAGGCACGTGCGTTGGCGCAGATTAGCGAGGCTCAGGTGGTGCGCGCCCGCCGTCGTGCTGCCGAGCGCGAGGCCGCGGCTCTGACCGAGCTTGCAGCTCCGCCTGTGCCCGAGACACCTGCCGCCACCGAGACCCCTGTCGCCGACCAGCCGACCGAGAAGCCGGTACCGCGCACACGCCGTCGCACGGCTGCTAAGGCCGAGCAGGTTGCCGATCAGGTAACCCCCGAGCTCACTGAGGCTTCGGTCCGTTCCGTGGCAGGGGAGGGCACATCGCCTGTTGAGCCCGCTGCGTCTGTCGAGGCCAGCGAAGTTCCCGTTGTCGATCCGGCTTTGCGCCCGCACCGTCGCGGTCGCAAGCCCAAGGCCTTCGTCGAGGCAGAGAAGGCCGCAGCCGCAGCTTCAGCCGCTCGGGATGCTGCGGCGACCGCCGAGTCTGCAACCGCTGCCGATGCACCCGTCCAGGATGCTACGACTTCCGAGGCCGCTCCCGCCGATGTCGAGCTCGCCGATGTCCGTCCTGGTCGCAGCCATCGTACTGCTGCTAAGCGCACGTCCAAGGCTAAGGCTGCCAAGAAGGGCGCGTCCGAGGATTCCGCCGAGACGACCGTCGATGCATCGGCTGATGCCGCCGAGTCCCAGGACGTCGAACAACCTGCGTCCGAGAAGCCCAAGCGCGGTCGTAAGAAGTCCGCTAAGGCCAAGATGTCCGAGCAGCAGGCTGATGTCGAAGCGCAGGTCGATTCCGGCGCCGAGGCCAATGACGCTGCTGCGGCCAATGCCGACGCCGCCGCAACTGATGGTGCCGCGCCCGCCGAGGCCGAAGACGGCGCTCGCCCCAACCGTCGCCAGCACAAGCGTAACGACGAGCGCAACGACCGCAAGGACGAGCGCAACAACGACCGTCGCAACCGCCAGCGCGATCGCAAACAGCGCAACAAGGAGCGCAACGCCGCCCCCACCGAGCCCACGCTTTCGCGCGAGGAACTCGCGGCCATGAAGGTCGCCGAGCTGCGCGAGAAGGCCAAGGAGTTCGAGATCGAGACGACCGGCAAGAAGAAGGCCGAGCTCGTCGAGGAGATCTACACCACTGCCGCGAAGGCCGAGGGCTTCCGCGACATCAAGGGCATCCTGCAGATTCGTCCGGACAGCTCCGGTATCATCCATGCTCACGGTTACATGAAGTCCAACGACGACGCCTTCGTCCCCGCCTACCTCATCCGCTCCGCGCGTCTGCGCACGGGCGACGTCATCGAGGGCTCGCTTCGTCCTTCGCGCGGCGGCGACAAGCGCGCCGGCCTCGCCAAAATCACGACCGTCAACGGTCTAGACCCCGAGCAGATTCGCAACCGCCCCAAGTTTGGCGACCTCACCCCGGTCTATCCCAACGAGCCGCTGCGCATGGAGCACGGCAAGGACTCCATTACCGGTCGCGCCATCGACATCGTGTCGCCGATCGGCAAGGGTCAGCGTGGCCTGATCGTGTCCCCGCCCAAGGCCGGCAAGACCACGATCCTCAAGAAGATCTGCCAGTCTATCTCGATTAACAACCCCGAGGTGCACCTCATCTGCCTGCTCGTCGACGAGCGCCCCGAAGAGGTCACCGATATGCAGCGTTCCATCAAGGGCGAGGTTGTGGCGTCGACCTTCGATATGCCCGCCGACAACCACACTCGTGTGGCAGAGCTCGTCATCGAGCGCGCCAAGCGCATCGTGGAGCTGGGCGGCGATGTTGTGGTGGTGCTCGACTCCATCACGCGTCTTGCCCGCGCGTACAACTTGGCGGCGCCCGCCTCAGGCCGCATCCTTTCGGGCGGCGTCGATTCGGCGGCACTGTATCCGCCCAAGCGCTTCCTGGGCGCAGCCCGCAACATCGAGAACGGTGGCTCGCTCACCATCCTGGCCTCTGCCCTCATCGACACCGGTTCCAAGATGGACGAGGTCATCTTTGAGGAGTTCAAGGGCACCGGCAACATGGAACTCAAGCTCGACCGCGATCTTGCCGACCGCCGCATCTTCCCGGCCATCGACCCCGTTGCCTCCGGTACGCGCAACGAGGATCTGCTGGTCGACGAGCAGATGCGCCCGTTTGTCTTTGGCCTGCGTCGCATTCTTGCCGGCATGAACAACACCGAGCGCGCGGCCGCATCGTTTATCAAGGGTCTTAAGGGCACCAACACCAACCAGGAGTTCCTGGTGCGTTCGGCCAAAAAGCACAGCGACTACGAGCAGACGTTCTAGGTTGTCATCCACACGCAGCGATAGTCATCAATGCAATAAAGGGTCGGGGCTTTGAGCCTCGGCCCTTTTCTATATCGCCGCTCCGCGCTTTTTTGACCATAAGACTGGCAAGCAGCAGGGTTCCCGTTTCAATCCGACATCGTCGCTTGCAATCGACAGGGCGGTTTCGCATAATAGCTTTTAAGCTTCGCGACGGAAAACGCAGATGAAACGAACCATATACCGTTGCTTTGGGGCATAGCCCCGCTGCATCTTCTCTCGCGCAGCCAACTGAATGATGCGTTTTGGGTGCTGGAAGATGGGGAGAGCTCATGGCTTCTTCTGATGCAACACAACGAGCAGTCCTTGCCGGACTTTCGTGCGGGATCGGCCTTGCCGCTCCCGTGGTTATGTATGCCGCGACGCTGCCGTTTTCGTCGGTGAACGAGACGGTCGTGGCGGGTGCGGTTCCCTTCGCCGTGGGCGCGGTGGCGGGCGTGGGTATCTATGCCGCCTCGCTGGGTATCTCCGAGTACCGTGCGCAGCGTGAAGAGCGTCTGTTCCAGCCCGATGCCATGGGCGGTGCCGCCAATCTCAATCAGCATCAAAGCGAGTTCAAGACCGCCTCGATTCCAGCTCAGCAGCAGGATGCGACTCCTTACGCTGCGCCTTCTGCTACTCAGGCTCAGGCGGAGCAGTCTACCTCGGCATTCCTTTCCGGCCTGACTGGTGCGTTCCAGCGCCGTCATGCCGATGATGGTGTCCCTACCATCGCTCGAGCCGCAGATGCCATGGACGAGGACGAGGCTTGGTCCATGATCGACAGTATGCTCGACGACGATTCGCCGGTGAGCTGCGACCCTGCACACTCGCGCGACGTCTATCAAGTCGCCATCGACGAGCTCACCAACGGCGGGCAGACCGGCTCCTTCAATCGCGACGACATCGCCGCCGCGGCACGCGCCGTGTCTGGTTCCCAGGCCGCCCCTGCGGGCAGCACGGCGGCTTTCGTGGCACTCGTTGCCAACGCGGCAGCCAATAACGCCTACAACGCTACCTCGGCGGACGCGAACGCTTCTGCCGACAATTCGTACGTTGATGAAGCCATGACTGCGGACGAGGAGGCCGTTGCCGCCCGCCGTGCCGCCGAAAGCTCGTTGTGGGGCGCTCCTGCCCAGCAGCAGGCGGCTGAGGCTGCGCCGTACAATGCAAACCTCGCCAGCATGCCTATCATCTCCGGTGCCGTGGACATCGATCTCGATGACCTCGATGAGCCTGCAGCCATCACCGCATCGATTGATGCCCAAGATCGCATCGACACCGGCGACCTTCCGGACGCCTCGCTCGAGGTTGATGTTCCCATGGCCGATTACTCGGGCCACGAGGACATGTGGGCCGCCGCCACCGCGATTCTGGATGAGATTGACGAGCCTGCTCCT
>CAJMSL010000021.1 GCA_905216045.1 uncultured bacterium | reverse complement strand
GGTTTACGACATCTTGCGCCAGGCCGAGGACAACGGCTTTGTGCACCAGATCACTAATATCGACGGCGAGAACAAGATCTTCGCCATCTGCAACTGCAACGTCAACGTGTGCTACGCCCTGCGCACCTCGCAGCTGTTCAACACGCCCAACCTGTCGCGCTCGGCCTATGTCGCTAAGGTCGAGAAGGACATGTGCGTGGCCTGCGGTCGCTGCGTCGAGGTGTGTCCGGCCGGCGCCGCCAAGCTGGGCCAGAAGCTCTGCAGCAAAACGGCCGGCGGACAGGTGCCCGAGTATCCGCGCCAGGAGCTGCCCGATGCCACCAAGTGGGACCACACCAAGTGGTCGCCCAACTACCGCAACGACAACCGCATCGAGACGCATGAGTCCGGCACCGCTCCCTGCAAGACGGCCTGCCCCGCGCACGTTGCCGTTCAGGGCTATTTGAAGCTCGCGGCTCAGGGTCGCTATGACGAGGCGCTGGCACTCATTAAGCGCGAGAACCCGCTGCCCGCTATCTGCGGCCGTGTGTGCAACCGCCGCTGCGAGGACGCCTGCACCCGCGGCCGTGTGGACGCCGCCGTGGCCATCGACGAGGTCAAGAAGTTCATCGCCCAGCGCGATCTGGATGCCGCGACCCGCTACGTCCCGCCCGTGGTGACGCCGACGCGCGCTGGCGGCTTTGATCAGAAGATCGCCATCATCGGTGCCGGTCCGGCCGGCCTGTCCTGCGCTTTCTATCTGGCCGAGAAGGGCTACAAGCCCGTCGTCTTCGAGAAAAACGAGCGCCCGGGCGGCATGCTCACCTACGGCATTCCCAGCTTTAAGCTGCAGAAGGACGTCATTGAGGCCGAGGTCGAGATCATTCGCCTGATGGGTGCCGAGTTCCGCTATGGCGTGGAGGTCGGTCGTGATGTGACGCTCGACGAGCTGCGCGCGCAGGGCTTTAAGGCCTTTTACGTGGCCATCGGCTGCCAGGGCGGCCGCCTTGCCGGTATTCCGGGCGAGGATGCCGTGGACGTGACCGTGGCCGTCGACTTCCTTCGCGAGGTTAACAGCGGCAAGATCGATACCCTGTCCGGCCGCACCATTGTGGTGGGCGGCGGCAACGTGGCCATCGACGTTGCCCGCAACGCCTGCCGTCTGGGCTCTGGGCACGTTGAGATGTTCTGCCTGGAGAGCGAGGTCCAGATGCCCGCCAGCGAGGAAGAACGTCGCGAGGCCGTTGAGGACGGCGCTCACATCAGCTGCGGCTGGGGCCCCAAGGAGATTCACCTGGACGAGGCCGGTCGTGTGTGCGGTATCACCTTCAAGCGCTGCACGCGTGTCTTTGACGACGAGGGCCGTTTTGCGCCCGAGTACGACGAGAACGATCTGCGCCGTGTCGATGCCGACCGTGTCGTCATGTCGATTGGCCAGTCCATTGTGTGGGGCGACCTGCTGGCTGGCTCCAAGGTGGAGCTCGGCCGCGGCCAGGGCGCCCTTGCCGATCCCCAGACTTACCAGACCGCCGAACCCGACATCTTTGTGGGTGGTGACGTCTACACTGGCCCCAGCTTTGCCATCGACGCTATCGCCGCCGGCCACGAGGCCGCGGTGTCCATCCATCGCTTTGTGCAGCCGGGCTCCACGCTCACCATCGGCCGCAATCAGCGCCGCTACACCGCGCTCGACCGCGACGACGTTGTGCTCGAGAGCTACGACAACGCGAGCCGCGAGGTTGCCCACGTGGACCGCGAGCGCGAGAAGGCTGCGCCGTTTAGCGAGTACGTCGAGACCTTTACCGAAGAGCAGGTGCGCGCCGAGACCGCCCGTTGCCTGGGTTGCGGTGCCTCGATCGTCGACCCCAACAAGTGCATCGGCTGCGGCCTGTGCACCACCAAGTGCGCGTTCGACGCCATCCATCTGGATCGCGACCGCCCCGAGTGCTCCACGATGGTCAAATACGAGCAAAAGCTCCCAAGCCTCGGCAAGTACGCTCTAAAGCGTGCCATCAAGATTAAATTTGGTCGTAAATAGGTAGCCATGGCGGGTAAGGGGACGGCGCAGACTAGATCTCGTCGTCCCCTTGCTTTGAGTTTGCATCGAATCAACCTCTGCAGAAAGGGTTTCGCCTTGCATGAATTGGGAATCGTCTATCACATCATTCGCGATGTCGAGAACGTGGCGCGCGCCAATGGCGTGCGTCGCGTTTCGAGCGTCACGCTGCTGCTGGGCGAGGTCTCGGGCGTCGTTCCCGACTTGCTACTCGACGCTTGGCGCTGGGCGGCAGATAAAAAGCCCATCACCGAGGGTGCGGAGCTTATCGTGGAGCCCGTTGAGGCCGTGACACATTGCGAGGCGTGTGGCTGCGACTACGCGACGGTCGAGCACGGCAAGGCCTGTCCCCATTGCGGTAGCGGCGAGACCTATTTGCTGCAGGGCCAAGAGGTAATGATCAAACAGATCGAGACCCCCGAAGAGGATCCGGCAGGCGCTGCCCCCGACGGCCCTTCCGACGCGCCCGATGCCGTCGACGCCGCCAACCCACTCCACATCGTCTAGGATCCCCTATAAGTTGCGGTGAAATAGTTCCTAAATCCAGCCTTCTGGCTCTTAAACAAGAACTATTTCACCGCAACTTTTTTGAGTAGTTTTGTTGAGCATAAGTCGTGCAAATAGTTAAGCCATGTCTGTTTAAACAAAATAGCGGCAGTACAAGCGCATTCGCGCTTGCCTAAAATCGATATTAATGAACAGCTTGCTTGTATCTATAAAATACATAGCTTGATGAGCGACGCCTTGTCGTGTAATGAGTCAAAAAGCAGTAACGTAATCAACTTGTAACAAACCTAGACGTTTAAACAAATAATCCAACCTTTTGCGGATTTAGCTATAATTCCACAATCCAAACAGGTATACTCCTTTCATGTCGTGTAGGAAATACGTAGACAAAAAGGAGGTTATGTGATGGTAAGTATTGTTCTTGCTAGCCACGGGGACTTGGCAGCTGGAATCAAGCAGACGGGCTCGATGGTCTTTGGCGATCAGCCGTCTGTTGCCGTGGTCTCGCTCGAGCCGAGCATGGGCCCCGACGACTTCCGTGCCAAGGTCGAGGAAGCAGTCGCTTCCTTCGAGGACCAGGAGCAGGTGCTCTTCCTCGTTGATCTGTGGGGCGGCACGCCGTTCAACCAGATCAGCGGGCTCATCGAGGGCCACGATTCCTGGGCTATCGTCACCGGTGTCAACCTGCCTATGCTCATCGAGGCATATTCGCAGCGCTTTGACGCAAAGAACACTGCACATGCGATCGCAAAACATCTCGTGACTGAGGCTAAGGCTGGCGTGCGCGTCAAGCCCGAGTCTCTGGAGCCCGAGGAGAAGAAGCCGGCTACGGCCGCCGCTGCTCCTGCAGGCGCCATCCCTCCGGGAACGGTCATCGGCGACGGGCACATCAAGATCGCCCACGTCCGTATCGACACCCGTCTGCTGCATGGTCAGGTGGCCACCACGTGGACCAAGCAGATTAACCCCAACCGCATCATCGTGGTTTCCGACGGCGTTGCTCACGACGAGCTTCGCAAGACGATGATCGAGCAGGCTGCCCCTCCGGGAGTCCATGCCAACGTCGTGCCCATCAAGAAGATGGCCGAGGTCGTCAAGGACACGCGTTTTGGTGACACCAAGGCCATGCTGCTCTTCGAGAACCCGCAGGATCTGCTCAAGGCCATCGAGGCCGGCGTCGACATCAAGGAAGTCAACATCGGTTCCATGGCTCACTCCAAGGGCAAGGTCGTCGTCACCAACGCCGTCGCTATGGGCGATGACGACGTTAAGACCCTCGAGGCCCTCAAGGCCAAGGGCGTCAAGTTCGAGGTCCGCAAGGTTCCTTCGGATGCTTCCGAGGATCTCGACGCCATGTTGAAGAAAGCTAAGGCCGAACTGGCCGCTCAAGCATAGTAAAGGAGGGTCCGATACATGTCTGCAATCACTATTCTGCTTGTTGCGATTGTCGCGTTGCTTGCCGGTATGGAAGGCATTCTGGATGAGTTCCAGTTCCATCAGCCGCTCGTGGCATGCACGCTTATCGGTCTCGTAACCGGTCACCTTCAGGAGGGCATCCTCCTGGGCGGTTCGCTCCAGATGATGGCCCTTGGCTGGGCTAACGTCGGCGCCGCTGTCGCGCCTGACGCCGCTCTGGCCTCGGTCGCTTCTTCGATCATCATGGTGCTCGCCCTCAACGGTGGCGCCACTGATTCGGCCAAGGCCGTTACCGCCGCCATCGCCGTCGCCGTCCCGCTGTCGGTCGCTGGCCTGTTCCTGACCATGATCTGCCGTACCCTGGCTACCGCTATCGCTCACGCCATGGACGGTTGCGCCGAGAAGGGTGACTTCTCCGGCATCGAGCGCTGGCAGTACGCTGCTATCCTCATGCAGGGCCTTCGTATCGCCATCCCGGCAGTACTTCTGTGCATCATCCCGGCCGAGGCTGTTACCAACGCGCTTAACGCTATGCCCGACTGGCTGTCCGGCGGCATGGCTGTCGGCGGCGGCATGGTCGCTTCCGTCGGTTACGCCATGGTCATCAACATGATGGCCACCAAGGAGACCTGGCCGTTCTTCATCCTCGGCTTTGTCCTTGCTGCCATCCCTCAGCTCACGCTGATCGCCCTTGGCCTCATCGGCATCTCCCTTGCCCTCATCTACCTTGGCCTTAAGGATCTGGCCAAGCAGGGTGGCGGCATGGGCGGCGGCTCCGGTGACCCGCTCGGCGACATTCTGAACGATTACGAGTAGGAGGGGAGTGATACATATGGCAGAGAACAAGATTCAGCTCACCAAGGCCGACCGCAAGAAGGTTTGCTTCCGTCATCAGTTCCTTCAGGGCTCGTGGAACTACGAGCGTATGCAGAACGGCGGCTGGTGCTTCGCAATGATCCCTGCGATCAAGAAGCTCTACACCAGCAAGGATGACCAGATTGCCGCTCTTAAGCGCCACCTGGAGTTCTATAACACCCATCCCTATGTTTCCGCCCCCGTCATTGGCGTTACCCTCGCTCTCGAGGAGGAGCGCGCCAACGGTGCCCCGATTGACGACGTCGCCATTCAGGGCGTCAAGGTCGGTATGATGGGCCCGCTCGCCGGCGTCGGCGACCCCGCCTTCTGGTTCACCCTTCGCCCGATTCTGGGCGCTCTGGGCGCTTCCCTGGCCCTGTCCGGCAGCATCGCCGGTCCGCTGCTGTTCTTCTTCGCGTGGAACATCATCCGTTACGCCTTCCTGTGGTACACGCAGGAGTTTGGCTACAAGGTCGGCTCCTCCATCGCCAAGGACCTCTCCGGCGGTCTGATGGGCAAGGTCACCGAGGGTGCTTCCATCCTGGGTATGTTCATCATCGGCGCCCTGGTCGAGCGCTGGGTGTCCATCTCCTTCACCCCGGTCGTCTCCAAGGTCACGCAGTCTGCTGGCGCCTTTATCGACTGGGCTAACCTGCCCTCCGGTTCTGAGGGTGTCAAGGAAGCACTGACGATGTATAACTCCATCGGTGCTAACGCCCTTGATCAGGTGAAGGTCACCACGCTTCAGGCCAACCTCGATCAGCTCATCCCCGGCCTTGCCGCCGTGTGCCTGACCCTGCTGGTCTGCAAGCTCCTCAAGAAGAAGGTCAGCCCGATCGTCATCATCCTGGCTCTCTTCGCCATCGGCATCATCGGTCGCGTCTGCGGCTTCATGTAAGCACGTTTCGGCTTAAGACCGAGAATTGCTAGGCAAGGGCTTTTGAGCCATTGAAACGGACCGCACCCGGTGGGTACACTGGATGCGGTCCGATTGTTTTATTTGGAGGGCGAGGCGCGCATGGCGCAATCTCAGAACAGCACGGTCGATCTGGCAACGCCGGCAACCTGCCTGATGGGGCTTACCAGCCACGGTAACGTGATGGTGGGCAATAAGGCGTTCGAGTATTACAACGAGCGCAATCCCGAGGATTATATTCAAATCCCGTGGGACGAGGTCGACTATATTGCCGCCGAGGTTTTACGCGGCACCAAGAAGATTACGCGTTTTGCCATCTTCACCAAGGACAACGGTCACTTTACGTTTTCGACGCGCGACGACAAAGAGACGTTGCGCGCGGTCCGCAAGTACGTCGACGAGGATAAGCTCGTGCGTTCGCCCGACTTTATCGATGTGACGGCCAAGGGCGCCAAGAGCATCCCCTCCGTTATCAAAAACCTCTTCCACAAAGGTAACTAGCTCCTCATAAGTTGCGGTGAAATAGTTCCTAAATACGGCTTTAGATGCTTCAGACAGGAACTATTCCACCGCAACTTCGAAGTCTAGTCATGCGACGTATTGCGATGCAGTAAATCTGCTACACTAGTACAACATGCCTCCGTAGCTCAGGGGATAGAGCACCGCTCTCCTAAAGCGGGTGTCGACGGTTCGAATCCGCCCGGGGGCACCAGAGGAATATCGAGCCCGGTACCGCTACGGTGCCGGGCTCTTCTGGTTCATGCCATGTCAAAAACGCGGCGCCCGCTTGCTGGGGGAGCAAGCGGGCGCCTGTGAGCGAATATGTTTGCGGCGAGAGCCGTAATGAGCGGTGGGGTGGCGACTAGTTGGTCGTACCGGAATCGTCACCCGTGCCCGAGCCAGAGCCCGAACCCGAGCCAGAAAGTGCGACTGTTAGCGTGATCGTGCTGTCGGTGGACTGCTTGCCGGTGGGGGAGACGCCCGTAACGGTAGCATCCTCGTTACCGCTCACGGGATTGCCGTTCTGGTCACAGAAGCCGATGTTATAGAAACCGGCGTTGTTGAGCGCGGTGACGGCGGCGGATATGCTCTTGCCGTACAGGTTGCCCGGGACGGTGGCCTTGCCGGACTTCTTGGCAATGACGACGGTAATCGTGGCGCCGGGCTTCTGCTTGCCGCTGGGGTTCCAGCTGATCACGGTACCCTCGGTAACCGAGTCGTTCTCCTGGTAGCTCACGTCGACGCCAAAGCCTGCCATATCGAGGGCGTTGCGCGCCTGGGCCTCGGTCATGTCGGTCAGATCGGGGACGGACGTGGTATCCGGGCCGCTCGAGACCTTGTACGAGATGGTCGTGCCCTTCGCGACTTCCTTACCGGCTTCGGTGCCCTGCTCAAAGACCTGGCCCTCATCGGCCTCGTTGGCCTCCTCGGAGGCGTTGCCCTTCAGGCCAACGCTTGCCAACGCGGCCTCGGCCTGGTCCTTGGTCAGGCCGATAAGCCGGGGAACCTCAACCTTCTCGGAGGGCTTGGGGCCCTTGGAGATTACCAGGTTCACCTTGGTGCCCTTGGCCTTCTTGGTGTTGCCGTTGGGCGTCTGCTCGGCGACCTTGCCCTCGTCGACATCGTCGTTGTAGCTTTGGTCGATGGTGCCGACCTCGAGGCCGGCTTCCTTGATCAGCTCGACGGCAGTCTGCTGGTCCTTGCCCAGCACGTCGGGCACGGTGACCTGCTCGCCGCCAAAGAGTCCTGTGGCAAAGGCCACCACGATGCCGATGACGGCAACCGCTGCCACCACGGCGGCGATGATCTTGTTCTTGTTGGATTTGGGCTCTTCGACCTCGTAGGAGCCGGTGGAGCCCGAAACCGAGCTACGGGCGGTATTCTGGCCGCTCACGCCCGAGACGGGACGCACCATGGCGCGCGTCTGATCGGAAAGCTCACGAGTCTTGGTGGCGCCCAGTTCACCGGGGGCACCGATGATGCGCGTGGGCTCCGAGACGTTGACGGCACGGCCCGACAGGTAGCTGTTGAGCACCTGACGCAGCTCGTCGGCGGTCTGGAAGCGGTTTGCGGGGTCCTTCTCCATGCACTTGAGGATGATGCGCTCAAGGTCGGCGTCGACACCGGAGTTGATCTGGCTCGGCGGAATAGGCAGCTCGTTGACCTGCTTGAGTGCGACCGAGATAGCGTCGTCACCGTCAAAAGGCACGCGGCCGGTGGCGCATTCATACATCACGACGCCCAGCGAGTAGATATCCGAGGTGGGGCCGAGGTCCTGACCACGGGTCTGCTCGGGGCTGACGTAGTGGGCGGTTCCCAGCACGTTGTTGTCTTGCGTGAGGTGGCTGTTCTTGGCGCGCGCGATGCCAAAGTCCATCACCTTGATGTTGCCGTCGGGCAGCACCATGATGTTCTGCGGCTTAATGTCGCGGTGGATGATCTCGTGCTTGTGGGCGACCGAAAGCGCGGAGCTGATCTGCGAGCCGATCTGGGCGACCTTCTTGGGGTCGAGGGCGCCGTGGCTCTTGATGCCGCTCTTAAGGTCGGTGCCGCGCAGGTACTCCATGACGATGTAATAGGTGTCGCCGTCCTTGCCCCAATCGTAGACGCCCACGATATAGGGGGAGGAGAGACCGGCTGCTGCCTGGGCCTCCTGCTTAAAGCGCGCGGCGAAGGTTGCGTCGCCAGCATACTGCGGCAGCATGATCTTGACGGCTACCGTGCGATCGAGGACCTGGTCCTGTGCACGGAAGACGGTCGCCATGCCGCCTGTTCCTACCTTATCCTTGAGGAGGTATCTTCCCCCGAGGACCCTCTGTTCCATTCCTGCTCCTAACTAACTTATTCGCTCAACGATGTGTGTAGTACCTACGATGTGGCCGCTGGGGCCGTGTGGCGCGTTGCCGCTAACTCTTCGGCCGCGGCGCGCCTCGGGTGTCCGATTCAATCATGGGCATCACGCTCCCTGTGCGGCAAGCGCCGCGGTCAGGACGATGCCGGCGATCTTGGCGGCCTCGACGTCATGCTTGTCGTAATCCTCTAAGGCCACCGAGATAGCGACTGTGGGTGAATCGTAAGGTGCAAAGCCAACGAACATCGAGTTGACGTTGGTGCCGCCGGTCTCGGCCGAGCCAGTCTTGCCGGCGACCTTGACGCCGGGGATTTGGGCATCGGTGCCGGTGCCGGACTGGACGACGGCAAGCATGGCCTGCTTGACCTGGTCGGCCGTGGCGGAGCTGACGGCCTGACCCAGCGAGCGGGACTGCGTGGTCTTGACCACGGTTCCGTCCGGGGCGAGTACCTGGGCTACAAAGTACGGGTCCATGACCACGCCGCTGTTAGCGATGGCGGCGGCAATTACGGCGTTTTGCATGACGGTGGTCTGCGGGCCGGGCGTGTGGTCCATGCCGACAGGCTGGCCGGCGCCGGCCCAGGCGATCTCCCACTCGGTCATGAGCGACGGGTCGGCCATGATGGAGGCCGCGGAGGTCAGGTCCTGGCCGAGCTTTTGGCCGTAGCCAAAGGCGTTGGCAAACTGCACGAGCGTGTTTGCGCCAACTTCGTTTGCCACCTGGCCAAAGACGACGTTGGAGGACACGGCAAAGGCCTGCTGCAGGCTGATGGTGCCGTAGCTCTCGTTGGCATCGTTGGTGACCGGTGCGTTGCCGATGTCCATGGAGCCGGGCGCCTGGTAGGTGCTGGTAAGGCTGGCGGTACCGGTCTCGAGTGCCGCGGAAAGCGTAACGACCTTAAACGTTGAGCCCGGCGTGTACAGCGCGTCCATGGCACGATTGTACATGGAGCCGTCCTCGCCGCCGCCCGTCTGCAGCAGGGCATCGATGTTGGTGTTGTCGTAAGTGGGCGAGCTGGCACATGCGAGAACCGCGCCGGTACGCGGGTCGATGACCACTACAGCGCCCTTAAAGCCCTTGAGCGCCTGCTCGGCAGCCGTCTGGATGCGCGAGTCGATGGTGAGCTTGGCGGTGTTGCCCGGCTGGGTCTGGCCCGCGAGCGACGCGATGGCGTTGTTCCAGCTGGAGTAGTCCTTAGAACCGGTGAGCGTGTCGTTCATGACGCTCTCGATGGCGGTGGTGCCATACTGCTGGCTCACGTAGCCAACCACGTGTGCTGCCAGGTTACCGTTGGGGTAGGAGCGTACGTAGGTGCCGTCCTCCTGCTGCAGCGACTCGGCCAGCGTCACGCCGTCGGACGTGATGATGGAGCCGCGCTGGATGTACTTGGAGCGGGCGATGGTGTGGTTGTTGGTCGGCATGTCCTGATAGTCCTTGGCCTTGATGACCTGGACATAGGTGAGGTTGCCGATAAGGATGGCGAACAGCGCCGTAAAGGCGAGCACCGCGCGGGTTAGACGGTTGGCGAGCGCCACGCGGCCGAGCACACCGGATTCAGGTGTGTCGAGCAGGCGACGGCGCATGCGCGAGCCGACGGAATGGCTGCCACTGCCGTAGGAAGACGAGGTGGCAAAGCGCGTGCCCGTCGGGGCGGCGGCAGATGCGACCTGATCATCGGTGATGGCGGCCATGGTGCCGGTGCCGGTAAGTTCTGCCTCGCGTCCGGTCGCCTCGTCACCAGCGCGCAGCAGGAGCGCGACGATGATAAAGCTTGCCAGCAGCGAGGAGCCGCCCTGGCTCATAAAGGGCAGGGTGACGCCGGTCAGCGGGATCAGGCGGGTAACGCCGCCTACGATCAAAAAGGCCTGGAAGCTGATGGCTGCCGTAAGGCCCGTGGCACTAAAGGCGGCAAGGTCGGACTTTGCGCGGGCAGCTGTGGTCAGGCCGCGAACGGCAAAGAGCATAAACAGGATGAGCACGGCGCCGCCGCCCAAAAGGCCCATCTCCTCGCCGATAGCCGAGAAGATAAAGTCGGACTCGACGACAGGGATGTTGTTGGCCATGCCGTTGCCGATGCCAACACCGACCAGACCGCCATCGGCAAGCGAGAAGAGCGACTGGACGATCTGGTAGCCCTGGCCCTGGGCGTCCTTAAACGGATCGACCCAAACCTGGAAACGCACCTGAACGTGCGACAGGAACTTGTAGGCGCCCACGGCTCCAACGGCCAAGAGCGCAAGACCGATAACGACATACGAGAATCGTCCCGTGGCAACGTAGAGCATCAGCAAGAAGATGGTGTAGAACAGCACGGCCGAACCCAGGTCGCGTTCGAAGACGACGACGAGCAGGCACACACCCCACACGGCAAACAGCGGCAGCAGCAGTCGCAGACGAGGGATCTTAAAGCCCAGGATCTTGCGGTTGGAGATGGAGAGCAACTCGCGGTTCTCGGCCAAGTAGCCGGCCAAGAACAGGACGATAAAGACCTTGGCGAACTCGCCGGGCTGGATGGTAAAGCCCGCGATGCGAATCCACAGCTTGGAGCCCGAGATCGTGGTGCCGATAAAGATAGGCAGCATCAGCAGAATGATGCCGATGATGCCAAAGGTGTACTTGTAGCGCATGACCACGTCGAGGTTTTTGACCAGTGCAAGCGTTCCCACCATGAGCGCCACCGAGACAAACAGGATGATGAGCTGCGAGATGGCGAGAGCGGGGGCGAGGCGTGTCACGAACGTGATGCCGATGCCCGAAAGCACAAAGACAATGGGCAGGATGGCGGGGTCGGCACCGGGCGCCAAGATGCGCACGGCAATGTGGGCCGCGGCAAAGGCGGCAAAGAGGCCGATCGGTACGGCGAGCGTCTCAAAGGAGATGGCAGCGCCCGCGGTGAGGACGTACATCGCATACAGCAGGATGACGGGGAACGCCGAGGCGATGAGCAAGAGCAGCTCGGTGTTGCGGCGACTCATAAGCGGCACTCCCTTTCTAATTCTTATCGGAGGCTTCGGCCTCGGCGGACTGTTCGGCGGTTTTCTCGGAATCTGATTCGGAGGTCGATCCCTGATTGGTGTTGTCGCGAATCGTTTGCGCGTCGATCACCTGGCGGGTCTGCTCCTCGTCGATCTGGTGGCGGTACTTGGATATCGTGTCCTGCGCATCGTCGACACTTGTTTGCGGAATGCCAGCCTTGAGGCGGTTTTGCGTGTCTTCGGGCAGATCGGACAGCTTAATGCTGGTTTCGCTTTCGAGCCAGTGGAGCTTGAGTCCGAGCGGCTTGCCGGGCAGGCCGCGCCAGACGGCGACATTGCCCTGGTAGGTACCCAGGTAGTACGAGCCGGTGACACCCGTGTAGGCCCAGATGCCAGCTGCCAGCACAAAGACGAGGGCCAGGATGGCGGCGATAGTAATGTTGCGGCGACGCACGCGTTGCGCCTCGCGCATAACGCCATCGTCAACCAGGTCAACGACTACTACGGTCACGTTGTCGTGGCCGCCGGCGGCAAGCGCCGCGTCCACTAGGTTGTCGACGCAGATTTGCGCGGTTGAGGACTGCGTGGCGATGTTCTCGATATCGCTATCGGGAATCATGCTCGAAAGGCCGTCGGAGCACAGGATCAGGCGGTCGCCTTCCTCGATATGCAGAGTGAAGTGGTCGGCATACATGGCGGGGTCCGAGCCCAGTGCACGGGTGATGACCGAACGGTTGGGGTGGACGCGAGCCTCGTCTGCCGTAATCTCGCCGGCGTCCACGAGCTCTTCCACATAGGAGTGGTCGCGGGTCACGCGGATGAGCGTGCCCTCGTGGAGCAGGTAGGCGCGAGAGTCACCCACGTGGGCGATGGCGAGCGTGTCGTTTTCGATATAGGCGCAAGTGGCTGTGCAGCCCATGCCGGGCTTGCCCAGGCCATTCAAGGCGGCCTCGATTACGGCGGCGTTGGCGGCCTCGACGGCTGCCGCCAGGCGTGCGGCGTCGGCAGACTGAGGAGCTGTCTTGGCGATGGTCTCGACAGCGATAGAGGAGGCTACCTCGCCGGCAGCGTGACCACCCATGCCGTCGCATACGCAAAAGAGCGGCGACTGCACCAGGTAGGAATCCTCATTGTGCGGACGCACGCAGCCAACGTCGGAGCGGGCGCCCCACATGAGTTGCGTGGTGGTGCCGGCATCATAGGTCGAGGCGGTCTCGATGCGCTCCTCGGTTAGGGGTTCAAAGCTCATGGTCGAGCCGGGGTCTTTGAGCTTGGCCTCAACGGCGGCAACGTCGATTTCGGCTGTGTCACCGGGAGAGACGGTGTCGGTCTCGGCGTTTGATTCGGAATCGCCGGCGTCCGGGGAGTCGGGCTCCTCGGACGCGCGGGCGGTCGACTCGTCATCTTGCGGGCTGACGTCTATAGGCTCGGGCGTCGCAAAGTGCGACGGCGCGGGCGTGTTTTGCGACTGGGCGGCGGGCTCGGCCACGGCATCGGACTCGTTTGCGGGCGCAGACTGCGGGGTCTTGGGTGCAGGGCCGTCCTCGGGGGATGGCCCTGCCTCGGGCGCCGACGTAGACGCGGGCGCAACCTCGGATGCCGGGGCTATGGGAAACGCCGGCGCGGCGGGCTCGGGTGCCGCAAACACCGCAGCGCTCTCGTTGATTGCCGCGGCGACGGGCTCTGCAAAGTGAGCCGGCGCCGGGGTTGCTTCGGGCGCTGTGGACTGTTCCGCAGCATGTGCCCCGATGGGCGCTGCTGCGGCATCCTCTGCGTCCTCGTTATCGGCGAGATCCGAAATATCATGCGTTACATGCGAAAGAGGCAGGGAGAACACGGTGTCCTCGGGCTCCACGGGTGTGGAGTCCGCCGGAGCGGCGTGGGCCGGTGCAGCTGTGGCGGCGGCCGGTGCCTCGGTCATGGTTGCGGACTTGTTCTCCTCGTCGATCATCGACGGTTCACCTTCATGACCACGTCGCCAATCTGGACTTCGTCGCCCTCGCGCAGCGTTGCGGGCTCAACAAGCTGGCGGCCGTTGACGAGCGTGCCGTTAAGCGAGTTGAGGTCCTCGATGATGAGCGCCGGGCCCTGCAGCGAAAAGCGCGCATGCGAGGCCGAGACGAACGGTTCGTTGATGCAGATGTCCGAAGATGGCGAGCGACCGACGATGACGGGGCCGAGCATGTCTACGTGGATGCCGCGGATGCCGCGCGGACCCTTGTCCACATCGATTGTCCAGATGGCCGAGTCGCGGCGCTGTCCGCGCACAAGTCCCACGCCGGTCTTCATAACGGCGAACAGGAAGATATAGAGCAGGGCGACCAGGACGATGCGGCCTGCAAAAAGGACGATATCGATGTTCATAAGCGACTATCCCCTAAATTCAAAGGTACTCAGGCCAAACGTCAGCAGATCGCCGTTGCGCAGCGGGCAGCGCGTAATGCGGCGGTTGTTGACGAGCGTGCCGTTGGTGGAATTGAGGTCCTCGATCGACCAATCCGAGCCCGTAAAGGTGAGCTGGGCGTGGCGGCGCGACACGTTGGGGTCGCGCAGGGCAATGTCGGAAACTGAGCGCTCGCGACCGATGGTCACCTGTGCGGAGGTGATGCTATGGCTCTCGCCGCTCACGACGTCGACGAGCTGGGCGAGCGGGCGCTGCGGGGCGCGAGTGCTCGCCATGTTGGAGGCGATGCCGGTTGCGGCGCCTAGGCCCACGGCGGCACCGGTCGCGGCGGCTCCGCCCATGCCGGCAAGCGCGTCGCGCGAGATGGTCTGCGGCACCGGGATGGGTGCGGCGGCGGGGTCGGGGACGCTAGGCGCGAAGGGGTCTGCCACGGCAAGCGGGTCGGGAGCGGCGGCGCGAGGCGTCGGCTGCTGCTGGGGCATGGCGGCGGGGCGCTGCTGCTGCGGGGCAGCAAACTGCTGCTGGCCGGCGCGCGGGGCGCTGGCGGCACGGCTTGCCGCGGAGTTGTTCTGGCCCAGGCCGTTTTGATAGGCGCGCTCTTCTTCGTACAGGCGGCCGAGCGTGGGGGCATCGACGTTCTCGGCAAAGACCGAGAACTTGCCGGCGCGCAGCTGCGGATCGATCATAAAGCGCACGAGGGGCTCGCCGACAAAGACATAGCGGCGCTTTTCGGCCTGCGCCTTCACGAACTCGCGGACCTCGCGCGAAAGCTCGGGGTAGAACGGGGCGAGCATGGGATCGTCGTCGGCGGCGATAAGGATGGTATAGAGTGCCGGCGCCGTGTTGACGCCGTTAATCACCAGAGTCTGATCCTCCATGTCGCGAGCGGCCTGCTTGGCAAGCTTCTTAAAGGAGAACGGGGCACGGGTGGCACCGAAGATGCCGGCCACGTGGTCCTCGAAGATGTTCAGGAAGTTCACGAAAGATCACTCTCCGTATAGGTTCTTTGGTATCCGAGCAAATATAGGCATATCCCAACGATTATAGAGGATAGGATTCCCGCAACCGCCGCCTTGGCGACGACCGCGGCTGCAAGGCCGGCAATTTCCATATGGTGTGCAAGACAGGACGCCGCTGCGCAGCCGATGCCGGTGACAGCGATGGCGGCGATTGCGGCAAGGTTTGAGCCCTGATCGGCACGCTTGGCATGGTCATTGAGCAGCGCAGATGACGCTGCGGCAGTTGCCGCGACCAGCACAAAGGCAGCCCAAAGGAGTGGGTCTCCCAGCGCTGCGGCAACGTTACCGAGCCCCAGTACGCCTCCGGCTGAAAGCGCGACCGTGGCCAGACGGGCAAAAAGCGCGCCCATGCCCGTTGCCGCTGCGGCGCTTGCCGGGCCGAGCCAAAATGACGCGACGCCGGCGGTGACCCCAGCTGCCAGGAAGGTATTGCCGGTCAGACAGCCAAGCGCGAGTGCACAGGTGAGCGCGGCGCTCGCGGCAGCCTCGGTGCGACCCCAGGCGATCCACCAACCGGACATGGCGGCGGCAAAGATCACCGCGACGGGCAACATCGACAGGATGCCCTGTGCCTGCATGGTGGCGTTGGCCATGAGCACCAAAAAGCCCACAGCCGAGATGGCCGAGCCAATCTGGGGGGCCAGGCCAGCCGCCGCTCCGATCGCGATGGCCGCAATGACCAGGCCGGGAAGCGCCGCGACCCCGGCCGTTTGCATCAGCAAAAAGCTAAAGGTGCCGCACGTTAGCGCCGAGATAGTGCGCATGGTGTAGTCGCGCGCATGGCTCCAGCGCGTGCCCGCCCAGCCGAGTGCGGGGTCGACCTCGATGGCGTCGTCCTCGTAGTGCGACGGCTCGATATCGTCGAGTTCCTGCTCGTCATCCGAAAGTTCGCCAACCATTTGCTCCAGGCTGCGACGGCCTTCGCGCACGCTGCCCAGACCGGCAAGGAGTTGGTCGCAAAATGCCTCGATGCTGTTGGGGCGGTCCTGCGGCATGGGGGAGAGCGCGCTCATGAGCGCGGCCTCGGCTCCCGGGGGAAAGTGTGGTATCAGCTCGCTGGGATAGGTGGCGCCGCCGATGATGCGGTCGAGCGAGTCGGCGGGCGTGGCCGCCATAAAGGGAGCGCTGCCGCACAGGCCCTCGTAGATCACACAGGCGAGGGCAAAGACATCGGCGCGCTCGTCGACCGTGCCGGGCTCGATATCGAGCTGCTCGGGTGGCATGTAGCCGATGGTGCCGCCGCGTGAGCCGCCAAAGCCACCGGCGGACGACAGTCGCGCCATGCCAAAGTCGGTGAGCTTTACATTGCCCGAGTGGTCGATGAGCACGTTGGCGGGCTTAATGTCCAGGTGGAGTACGCCATTACTATGGGCGAAGGTGAGTGCCTGGCCCAGGGCATCGGCAATGGCCGCGGCCTCGTCAAAGGTAAGTGAGTGGCCGTCCACGCGGTGCAAAAACTCGGCCAGCGACATGCCATCGACATATTCCATAACCAGGTAGGCATAGGCTGTGTCGTGTGTAAAGTCGATGACCTGCACGATGTTGGGATGTTGAAGCATGGCGGCAGTGTGCGCCTCGCGCAGGACATCCATGATGTCGCTGGCGGGCATGCCGGCGCCGTTGATAAGGGGGATGCGTTTAATGGCGACGCGGCGGCGCAGGTGCGTGTCGCGGCAGATCTCGATGGAGCCAAAACCGCCAGTCGCAAGTGTCTCGAGCGGCTGGTACCGCTTGAGCAGCTCGCGAGAGCTGGTGCCCTCCAAGGGAACGTCCGGCGAGAACCGGGCGGTATGTTGCGAGAAAAGCGGCATGGCCAACCCTCGTGCGTTTAAAGTTCGTTTGCGAGCGGCGGGCGCGGAGCCGAGCCGTTCGCGGTGGCATAGATGCTGCTAGTGTAGCACGCTCGGGTGCATGGGGAGGATAGCGGGATGCGAGGTTGCCTGTCTGGCTTGGCCTTAGCGCTTCTTCTTGTTCTTCTTCTGCTTGCGCTTGGTCTCCTGGGGCTTGTCGCCCTGTTTGGCTTCGGCAGCGGCCTTCTCGGCCTTCATCTTCTTGCGCTTGGTCTCGATGTGGAGTTTTTTGTTGATGCGCGCCTTGAGGAAGGGACCGAACTGCTCGGCATCGCCGCGGACAAAGGTGTCCTTAGGGATCGTCACGCCCTGGTCGGCGAACATGGCCACAAAGATGCGCTCGCCGTCGAGCACGTGGTCGAGCTTTTCAAACGGGAAGAACTGCGACTTGCCGCTCTTGCCCCAAACCATCAGGCCGTCCTCGTTGGCGGCGACGCGGCGATAGCGGCCACCCATGGACTCGTCGGCCTCGACGGCGTCGATAAAGTCGCGGGCGAGGGTGTGGTGCAGGTTTTTGCTCCACCAGGCCAAAAAGGCGCCGAATACGATCAGGACGACGCCAAACTTGATCCAGTTGCCGCCGGCCACCAGCATGCCGATGCCGATGAGCGCGGCAATTGCCGCGGCGACATACAGCGAGCCGCGACGCCTGGGCGAGGCGACCAGGCGGGCGAAGTCGGTGACCAGGTCGTTTTCGTACTGGTACTCGTTGAGGTACAGGATGCCGTCGTCGGCTGCGGCCTGCTCCTCGAGCGCGACCTCGACCTGGTCGGCTGCTTCGGAGGGGACGAGGTTGCTCTCTGCGTCTGCCATGCTCTTTGGACTCCTATCGCGGCGGGCTCGCCGTACGGGTATTATGGAATGCAGTATGCCGTGCGACCGCATGGCCGCCGCGGCAACAAGACTCAGTATACCCGGGGGAGCACCCATGGAATCGTTGTACCGAAAGTATCGCCCGCTCACCTTCGACTCCGTGGTGGGCCAGCAACATATCGTCTCGACGCTCGAGCACGCCATCACCGAGGGGCGCCTGTCCCACGCCTACCTGTTCTGCGGACCGCGCGGCACGGGCAAGACCACCATGGCGCGCATTCTGGCCAAGGCGCTGCTGTGCCGCAATGCCGAGGCGGCGCGCGCCGAGGGTGCAAGCGGCTGCATGCCCGACGGTACTTGCGAGGAGTGCGAGCTCATCGCCGAGGGCAACCACCCGGATGTCTACGAGCTCGATGCCGCAAGCCGTACCGGCGTGGACAACGTGCGCGAGGAGATCATCAACTCCGTCAACTTTGCCCCAGTGCGCGGCAAGTACAAGATTAAGATCATCGACGAGGTCCACATGCTCACGACGGCGGCGTTCAACGCGCTGCTCAAGACGCTTGAGGAGCCGCCGGCACACGTGATCTTTGTGCTGTGCACCACCGACCCGCAAAAGATTCTGGAGACCATCCTCTCGCGCTGCCAGCGATTCGATTTCCATCGCATCGGCAACGAGGATATCGAGTATCGCCTGGCATACGTGTGCGAGCAGGAGGGCTTCGATTACGACGACGAGGCGCTGGCTATCGTGGCGCGCCATGCCAAGGGCGGCATGCGCGACGCGCTGTCCACGCTGGAGCAGCTGAGCGTCTTTGGCAACGGTTCTGTGCATGCGGACGACGCCCGCTCGCTTTTGGGCGAGGTTTCGGACCAGATCCTGGGCGAGTTTTCCCGCGCCATTGCCGATCGCGATGTTGCCGAGCTCTATGGACTGATTCGTGTGCAGGTCGAGGAGGGCAATGACCTGCTTGAGCTGACGCGCGACCTGGTGGCGCATGTGCGTGACGTGTACGTTGCCTGCGTTGCCGGTGCCCGTGCCGAGCTGTTTGAGGGCGGCTCGGAGCAGGCCGAGGCGCTTGCTGCCGAGGCCGCTGCCTTTGGCGAGCATCCTGCCGACCGCCTGGCCCGCGTGCTGACGGTGCTCGACGATGCCGCACTGGAGATGAGGGGCGCGAGCGACGTGCGCCTGGTGCTCGAGATTGCCTGCACGCGTCTGGCGCGTCCCGAGGCTGATTTAACGATTGAGGCATTGGCCGAGCGCGTGGCGCGTCTGGAGGCCATGGTTGCCAACGGCGCCGTGCCGGCGAGCGTGGCTGCTGCTCAGGCCGCCGCGCCTGCAGCATCCGTACCCGCTGCTGCCCAGCAGCCGACGCTCATTTCGGGCGCTCGTGCTGCTGCTCCGGCGGCATCCGCTGCCCCTGCTGCTACGTCCGCGCGCCAGGGTGGCATGCCTTGGGACCGCGGCGCTGCTGTTCCGACTGCCCAGCCTGCGCCCCGTTCTGCGTCCGTGTCAGCCTCCAAGCCTGCAGCGCCTGCGCCTCAGCCCGTTGCGGCCCCCGCGCCTGCCACCGCTCCGGCACCTAAGCCCCAGCCCAACAATGCCGCCCAGGTTGCCGCCGCCGGTGCTGCCGAGACGCCCGCGGTCGAGGATGCCGGAGAGCTGCAGCGCAAATGGGCCGAGGTCGTCGAGCGTGTCAAGGCGCGTCAGGCTTCCTACGCAGGGCTTTTGCTCAACGCCCGCGCCACGGCCGACGACGGCTCCAAGCTTACGGTCTCGTTCCCCGCGGGTTCGACTTTTGCCATTAAGATGCTCGGTCGCGCCGATACGCAGTCGGTGGTCCTGCCGACGGTCTGCGCGGTTTTCGGTCGTCGCACCGTCGACTATGTCCTGGATGGGGGTGGCACGCCGGCTCCTCAACATGAGGAGCATTCTCCATCTGCACGGGCTGCGGCATCTGCGGACCCGCAACCCGTGTTCTCGGCGGCCCCTGCATCCTCGAGCGCCAGCGCGTCGCAGCAGCAAACGGCACCGGTAGCGGCATCGACCCCGTCGGCGCCTAAGCCCGCGGCACCCAAACCGGCTGCTCCGGCGCCCGCGCCCAAGCCTGTCGCGCCTGCGTCCAAGTCATCCGGCCTGGCCAAGGCTCCCTGGCTGCGCTCCGACAACCCTGCCGGCGCTCCCGCTACGGGCAAGCTCCCGACCGAGCCCGCGCCCCGTGCGCCCGAGCGCGCGTCCACTCCCACGGCTCAACCTGTCGCGCAGCCTGCCCCGTGGGAATCCGAGCAGGTTCCCTACGACGACGCCATGGTTGGCGGTTTTGCTGCCGATGCCGGCGGGGACGATCTGCCCCCGTTCGACGTGGCGGGTGCGACGCCCGCGCCCAGGCCCACTGCGGCTGTCGCCAAAGAGGAGGACGCTCCTGCAGCTCCCTGGGAGTCCAACCCCGGCGCGGGCAGCCCCTTCGGCCACCAGGGCGCAGCCCCGAGCATCCCGCAGACCGAGGACGAGGCCAAAGCCCTCATCCGCAACGTCTTCGGCCAGGCCACCATCTTCAAACCGGTGGAGTAACCGTGCGGGCGGGTATGCTGCTCAAGAAAAGATTTCTTTGAACGGAGCGAGCTTATGATGTGGGAATATGTCCGTCTTGAGGACGATACGCAAATCTCGTATTCCGAAGTCCGTGAGGACAACACGGTGAAGATCGTTGTGGAGCGCCCACGCGATTGGGGCTTTGACACGGCGGAATGTATCTTGCCGGCATTCAATTGGGTGTCGCACGAGGGCTTTAGCGAAGTGGACCTCAAAGAACTCGATGATTTTGTGCGTAATAACGCCCCGCTTATCTTGCGTTTTGCCTACGAAGGCGGACGAGTCTATGCCTAGCCTGTTTCGACTCGGTCATACATCACTTTCTTTTGTCCGGGCGCATCTGTATTTCGGACATGTGTAGTGTGGTGCCGCGTATGTCGCATTTGAGCAGACAGGTGCGTGACGGTCGGCCTAGGATGCTGAGGTCGATACGATACGTCGCATGGCTGTCCGTGTACTCGACTTGCTCGGCGTTAATGGTTGCTCCGCTTGCCAAATAACCGCCTAGCTCGGCATCG
>CAJMSL010000020.1 GCA_905216045.1 uncultured bacterium | reverse complement strand
CCGTTAACGTCGAGAAATACGAATGGATTCGTATGCCCGAGGCGGATCGAGTCGGTGCTGTTGTTGCCGCGAGCGGTCCATGGGGTGACCGGGATGTGTTGACGCCTGCGGACGTGGCGAATATGCCGCTGCTGGTGAGTTCGCGCACCTCGAATCGAGCGCTGGATCTAGAAGCGTGGTCGAGTGGCGTCCTTAGTGTCGATGAACTCAGCGTCGTGGGGCATTTCGACCTGATCGGTAACGCGTCACATCTGGTGCGTTCGGGCGCTGCGTGTGCGGTTAGCATTGGAAGCTTGCTGCAGATAGATGAAGGCAGCGATCTGCGTTTTGTCCCATTTGAGCCGCCGCTTACCAATGCGTCGTATCTGGTATGGAAAAAATATCGCCTGCGTTCCCGCGCCTGCGAAGAGTTTCTGAACCGTTTGAATAGGATGTGACAAGGGGGCAGTCCCTTTGCCGCATTGATCTGAGAGTAGATGTTGATGATTCTATCGTTGGCCCCTATGGAGGGGATTACCGGGCATGTGTTCCGTCGCGTGCATGCGGAGTGCTTCGGCGCGCTCGATTGCTATTACACGCCGTTCTTGCCACCGCCGCGGGTGGGAAACCGCTTTGGCGGCAAGGCGTTTAAGGAGATCGATCCTGCCAACAACCAGGGGCTCAACGTAGTGCCTCAGCTGATGTCAAAGAACGCGGACGAGTTTGTGTGGGCGGCGCAAGTGCTCGCCGACATGGGCTATCGCGAGGTCAATCTCAACCTGGGTTGCCCCTCGGGGACGGTTGTTGCCAAGGGCAAAGGATCGGGCTTTCTGCGCAATCTCGACGAGCTCGAGGTGTTCTTGAGCGATGTGTGCGAGCGGTCGCCGTTGCCGGTATCGGTAAAGACCAGGCTGGGGCTGGAGAGTGACGACGAATACGAGCGCGTGCTCGATCTGTATTGCCGCATGTCGCTGGCAGAGCTGATCGTGCATCCGCGCGTACAGAAGGACCGCTATACGGGCTCGCCGCGCAAGGAGTTTTACGGCGAGACGCTGGAGCGTGCGCCGTTCCCCGTGGCCTATAACGGCGACATTTTCGATCTTGAGGATATGGACGCGCTGGTGGAGGCCTATCCCGGCACGCGCCATGTGATGCTGGGGCGTGGCCTGCTCGCGAACCCCGCTCTGGCTCGCATGGTTAAGGGCGGCCCTGCTGCCACGGCAGCCGAGCTGCAGCGTTTCCATGACACGCTGTTTGCGGCATATGCAGAAGAGATTGGCGGCAATGCGGTCTTTCGCATGAAGGAGTGGTGGTTCTACGCCAAGTGCGCTTTCGACGACCCCGCTACCGTTCACAAGCTCGTGCGTAAGACCAAAAAGGTCGACGAATACCGCGCCGCCGTCGAGCGCGTCTTTCGCGAGCAGCCGCTTGCACCCATAGCCCGCTTCCACGGCTAGTTAGTCATCGGGGACGTTCTTTAACGACTAGTCATTTAAGAACGTCCCCGATGACTATGTTGCAAAATGCTGTACGCCAGCATCCAAAGATGTCGAAAAATGTCGACTTTGGATGCTGACGTACATGTTTTGGTTCGGTGGGTAACTAGGCAATCATTGCATCGAGCGTGATGAGCTCCCTGAGTCGCTCCGTGCGTGTTTGCCCATGGCGCTTTGCTTTTGCGTCAAACGCATCAAGAACAGACTCACCCACACGTGCCGACAAAACAACGCTTGGCTCATCAGAGATCGACGGCCTCCCCAGCTTGATGGTGCGGCCCTTCGGCCACTCATCTTTTTCGTATGCCTCCGCGGCTTTCTCCAACTCTCCGGGGGCAAACCCCATCATCTTCTCGAGCTGCTTAGCGTCCATAGCGCCTCCTATCGATCGACCCCGATTTCTCTGAGCACCTTGCGCGTAGGAGGGACAAGGGCGTGGTAAATGATGTAGCCATCTCGATTGGGGCAATATCGAGCGATGAGTTCCATGAGACGGCTTCTTCCATCAAGTCCAACGAGAACGTAATCGATACCTCCATTTTCAAGATCACGCCTGAACCATGCGAAAGCGGAGTTCCAGGCGCATGTAATATCCGACTCCGTCAGCCCGTGCTTGAGGGCGTGGGGGTGGATTGCGATGAGCTCCATAAGGGCCTCTCTTTTTGTATACAGTTTTGTAGACAAAAATGCAAGCAGTTAATAGGGTTAAGCGGCCTGTTTTGATTGGACTTCTCGATGTAAAGTCGACACCGGAGGCTCCACCACTTCTTCGTTTCTTAGCTCGGTATGCGAACGTCCGTTGAACTCCCAGAGGGGAGCGTCTTCATAGATTATCGAGAGGAGCTTGGAGACCTCGGCTGTTTTATTGCGTTCGTAAAACTCGGGCCGTACGACAATCAATAAGAAAGCTGCGTCTTCGGTAATTAGCTGTGCTGTCGGCGTTCCGTTGAGTCCATCGGAACGCAATAGCTTTGTCATGATGAAATCGAACTCATCTTCTCTTGCATGGAGATCGGATGCCTTAAGCTCAGGGTCTCTCAGGACGTACTGCTTGAGTCGTTCGACAGATCGACTGCACTTTATATGCCCGCAGATGACTTCGTCATAGCTGAGCCTTTTGATTGGAAGACGTTCGTGACCGGCGAAGATGGCTGCCACTCTGATGCCAACGCGCCGTTCGCGCAGCGCGCGCATCTCACCGGTGTATTCGCTGTGCCGTTCATATTTTCGATAGGAATATCCATAATCATTGTAGTAATAAGGGGCTTCATCGACAGCGTCATCGAGCTCAGGCGCTATGAGATAGAGTTTTCCATCTCTGGATATGACGCAGGGATTGTCGATTTGCCCCGATTCGTTCCTGATTTGCCAAATAGTTTCATTTATCTCAAATCTCGAGACTGGATTGGGGGCACAGGAGTTGTAGAGCTCAATAAGCTCATCGAGTGAAATGATTCCACAGGCATCTGTGTAGGCGCGGGCGAAGCGCTGTACTTCTTGATTTGATTCAAGCACACGGCGCTCCCAAGCATCCAAAGTGTCCTGCGGACTTCGATAGCGGGCATGACGATCGATGCGCAACGCGCTCCAATGGTTATCCGCGGCAACGTTCATCAGATCTAAGCGCAGATCTTTGTCGGCGATGTGAGCGAGCGACTGATAGTGTTCCAGATCAAGCTCCGGTCGAAACCCCATGTCTTCCGGAACAATTCGTGCGAGCTTTATGCAACGCTTGAGATAAGTCGGGCCCAGACTTGGGCTAAAGTGCTGCTTGAGGTGGCAAGCGATGGGCGAGAGTAAGCCATTGAGATTGGAGATGGGGTATCCGGCAATCTCTTGCTCGAGACGGCGCCCGATGAGCAGAGCCCCTTCCGAAGAAGTCTCATGGTTGATACCTTTCTGGCCGAGGTGTTTGGCCTCGACAATCCTGCTGATATCTGAGCAGGTGTTTGAAATAATGTCGGGTGAAAGGGTTGGGATCTTTTTAGCCATAGCGACGCACTCCTGTGTGACTCACGGAAACGAAACAGTCTGATTGTGAGTGCCGTTCTTTGATGGCGACGGCGAACAGGAGCGCAGCCTGTCTGAGATGGGCGAGTGCGGTAACCACCGATCTTACTTACCGAGCTCGCTCCAGCGTGTCATTGGGGACCTCCGCAGGAGCTCTCGACCGGTCTCATGCCTTGATGTGAGTATAGCATGAAAACCAAACGCATGTTCGATTTAATTTGAGAAACTGAATTTCTAACCCATAACTAGCCATTGGGGACGCACTTTAACGACTAGTCATTTAAGAACGTCCCCGACGACTATGTTGCACTAGAGCAGGTTCTTCTGTACCCACGCGATGATGTCGCTCGATTCGTAGAGTGGCTTGCCGTCGATGAACAGACAGGGAACCTGGCGTTTTCCGCCGACGGCGATAAGCGTCTGCTCGGCATCGGAATCGGTCGAGATATTGCGCTCGGGAATGGTCACGCCGTTATCGGCAAGGAAACGCTTGACCTTTATGCAGTACGGGCAGCCGGTCATAACGTACAGCGTAAGCTCATGATTAGTAGCCATGGGTCTCCAATCGGTTGAGGTTTCGATTGAAATACCCAAAGCAGCCGCGGTCTATGCGCGCGTCAACGACGACTCGATGGCCTGGACCAGAAACGCCGTGGCTCCGGTGCCGCAGGGCTTGTCGTAGTAGTCAACAAAGCGCTGGTCGGCAAGATAGCCGTGGGCGAGGCCCAGGTATGCTTCGTCTTGGGGCTCGTGTCCCCAGTTAAGGGCAATCCATCGACGGTGCATTGCGACAAGTTTGTGGGCCTCGCTTCCATTCGCATCGCCATCGCCCATGGCAATCGAGAGTTGGCCCAGAATAGCGCGTTCAAGTTCCTTCATGTCGTTCCATGTCTCGGGGTCCATGTCCAGCAGTGCTTCGTTTGCTGCGTCGATCGCCTCGTCGCCGTAGCGCTTCCGGGCTTCGGCGCCGTAGCGCTCCTCGTTTTCCTGCACGGTGCGCCAGCGCTCCAGTTGCGGCAGGACGGCGCCCATGAGCGAGACGGCTTCGTCGAGCGACATACCGGTGTTTTGTGCCAGGCGCGGGGCACAATCCTCGATCATTGCCTCCATGGTGGTGTCGTAGGTGTACTTGCCGTGGTCGTAGCACCACTTGCAGTAATGGTCGGTCGTGGTGCCCGTGGCATCGGTGCCGCAGTCGTCGGGCGTGAGTATCATGCCGCAGCTCTGGCAATAGTGCTCAGGCATTTCGAGCAGGTGGGACAGCGGTTCTCCGGTTACGGCGGCGATGAGCTTCATCATGTCGATGCCCGGTGTGACCTCGCCGCGCTCCCACCGGCTGATGGCCTGGCGTGTGACGAAGAGCTTAGCGGCAAGCTGCTCTTGGGTAAGGTGATGGGCGCGACGGACAGCAATGAGCTTTTCTGCAAAGGCCATAGCGGCTCCTTTCTGCTGGTTGATGGCTTAAGCATACGCGGCGGCAGGCGCCCTTCCAAGCAACCGTTGGTTGCACGACGGGGGACCGCGGCGAAGAATTGCGCGCAACGCCCCACGCCTCCATGCCGTACAATGACCGGCATGGAACCTATCGCACGCATACATACCGACCTGCCGCAGAAGTTCGGCATTCCGCGCAACAGCTTTTTGGCGCCCCATCTGCAGGGACGAATCTTTTTTGAGCCGGAATTTGCCTCCAATGCAGCGGTTGAGGGCCTGGACTCCTTCTCTCACCTGTGGCTGCTGTGGCGCTTCGAAAACGGAACGCCCGGCGGCACGGCTAAGGATATTGCCGTCGACGCTAAAACGCAGGACAGGTCCGGCACCAACGCAAAATGGTCGAAAACCGTGCGCCCGCCGCGTCTGGGCGGAGCCGAACGTGTGGGAGTGGTTGCCACGCGCAGTCCGTTTCGCCCTAATCCCATCGGGCTCACCTGCGTCAAGCTTGATCGTGTCGAGCTCACCGACGATGGCCCCATCATCCATGTGTTGGGGGCCGACCTGCGCGACGGTACGCCCATCTACGACATCAAGCCCTACATTCCGTTTGCGGACTGCCACCCGGATGCGACCGGAGGCTGGATCGAGGATGCTCCGTGGCAAGAGCTCGATGTTGAGTTTCCGCAAGCACTGCAGGATATGGTCCCGCCCGCAAAGCTCCTCGGCTTGGTCGAGGTCCTTCGCCAAGACCCGCGCCGCGCGGGCAGCAAGCACGAGCCACACCGCGTCTATCATCTGGCTTACGCCGGGCTCGACATATCGTTTACGGTCGATGAAACCCAGCTAACCGTAGTTGCCGTCAACGACGCGCAAGACTAACCAGCCATTCGTCCGCACCCGTCAAATTAAGCGCCAAACCCCGCGCCAAAACCGCCCACGCTGGTGGACAATAACGCCTACCAAAACAATCAACTTTGCACGGGAGTCAAGCATGAAATACGACTTCACTTCAATCATCGACCGCCACGGCATGGACTCCATCGCCGTTGACTCTTGGGGCGAGATCCCCGGTATGGCTCCGAACGCACCCGACGAGGGCTTCGACCGCATCCCCATGTGGGTGGCCGACATGAATTTTGCCACGGTGCCCACGGTCCAGGAACACATCATTCAGCGTGTCCAGCACCCCATGTTTGGCTACTTTAACCCGCGCGCTGAGTACTTCGATCGCATCATCGAATGGCAGAATCGCCGCAATGGCGTCGAAGGTTTGAGCCCTGAACATATCGGCTACGAAAACGGCGTGCTGGGCGGCGTCGTGTCGACGCTGCGCGCGTATGTCCAGCCGGGCGATGCGGTGCTGGTCCACAGCCCCACCTACATCGGCTTTACCAAGTCCATCGAGGCCGCGGGCTATCGCATTGTCCACAGCCCGCTTAAACTCGACAACCGGGGCGTGTGGCGCATGGACTTTGAGGACATGGAGTGCAAACTCGCCCAAAACAACATCCATGCCGCGGTGTTCTGCTCGCCGCACAATCCCTGCGGGCGCGTATGGGAGCGCGACGAAATCGAGCGCGCCATGGACATCTATCGCCAGCACGATTGCGTGGTGATCTCGGACGAGATTTGGTCCGATATCATCCTGCCGGGACACAAGCATATCCCGACGCAGTCGGTGAGCGAGGATGCCCGCATGCGCACGGTTGCCCTCTATGCGCCGAGCAAGACGTTTAACCTGGCGGGTCTGGTCGGCAGCTACCACATCATCTACAACGAGACGCTGCGCGACCGCGTGTGTGCCGTGTCCAACAAGACTCACTACAACGAGATGAACGTCCTCTCGATGCACGCGCTTATCGGTGCCTACCAGCCGCAAGGCTACGAGTGGCTGGACGAGCTCAACCAGGTGCTTGCCGGCAATATCGAGTACTTCTGCACGTATGCAGAAAAACACTGGAAGGGCGTCGCGTTTTCACGTCCGCAGGGCACGTACATGGTGTTTCTGGACTGCACCGAGTGGTGTCGCGAGCATGGCCGCGATATTCAGTGGCTGCTCGACGAGGGGGCGCGCGTGGGCGTGGGATATCAGGACGGCCGCCCGTTCCACGGGCCCTGCCACATTCGCGTGAATCTGGCGCTGCCGCTTTCGCGCGTAAAGGAAGCGTGCGACCGCCTGGACCGCTACGTTTTTAATGCACGGTAAGTGAGCACTGCATGTGGGGCCTTCTGCCAAGTCGGCTGGAAGGCCCCACATGGTAAAACGTCTGTAGCCATTGGGCACTCGTGTGGTTTTGTTTGCTATTATTTTTTACCATTTCAGTCTGTAAACAGGATCGTATGGAGCTCGATGAAAAGGTCCCGTCGCTCGGTTGCCATTTCGTTGTTTGTTGCGCTTGCGGTAGCGTGCGCCTTTGTCGTAGCGATAGCCGGCTGTTCCGGGTCGAATGGCAGAGCCTCGACGTCTGCATTAGAGGGCCTGGATGCCTCGCAGGCCAAAGACGACAACCTTAAGACGCTCAACGTCGGCAGCGACCTCTATCCACCGTTTGTGTATACCGACGAGTACGGCGATATCGTTGGCCTGGATGTCGAGATATTGACCGAGGCTTTGACTCGCATTGGTTACAAGCCAAAATACCAGCTGATCGACTGGGAAAAGAAGAAGGAGCTGCTGGCGAGCGGCGAACTCGATTGTGTCATGGGCAGCTTTAGTATGACGGGTCGCGAAAACGAATATCGTTGGGCCGGCCCGTACCTTGCGAGCCGCCAGGTGGTCGCGGTCGATCCCCAGAGCGATATCTACACGCTTGCCGATCTTGAGGATAAGATCGTGGCGGTTCAGTCCACCACCAAGCCCGAGGACATTTTGCTCAATCGCATAAATGAAAACGTTCCGCAGATCAAGGAACTCTACAGCTTTTCGGACGGTTCATACCTGAACCCGGCGCTCGTCGAGGGCCTGGTCGACGCTATCGCCGCGCATGAGTCCTCGTTCCTCACCTACGAAAAAGACTATGGTGTGACATATCGCATTTTGGATGAGCCGCTGCTAGAGGTCGGTTTGGGCACCGCTTTCGATATCAACGATACGCGTGGCATCGACGTCAAGCTCACTCATGCCTACCAAGAAATGCTTGCCGATGGCACCATGGAACGCCTGGTGTCAAAGTACTTCGATGACCCTTCGCCATTTTTGAATATGGAGGGCCTGTCATGATCGATGCGCCCGACCACGCCGCTCAGGAGCGGGACAATCGTTCGACAGGGGCATGGCTCCTTGTCGCTCTGCTGGGGATAGCGCTCTCGGTTGTTGCCGGCATGATGAGCTACGATTACACGACGGCCCAAGCCGAGCAGCGCTTTGCCGACGTTGTCGATTACGTGGCGACGCAGAGCCTTTCCTACGATGCATTCAACAGCGCCTATACGACCAAAAACCTGATACGCGTTATGGAAATCGCCGGAGAGGCTGCCCGCGATATGGAGCGCGACGGTTCGGTGGATAACGCCATGCTGGAGCAATACGCCGACCAGTTCAACGTGAGCGCGCTGATCGTGACGGACGCATCGGGCAATTTGGTGTCCGAGTCCTCGACGGGCGATGTGGACTACGGGTCGCTCGCTACGTATCTCAAAGAATCACCCGTGCTGGAGGTGACAACTCATCCGCTTAAGTCCTATACCGCCCGCATCACGCTTGCGGATGATTCGGTCGCAGACATTGGCTGCGTGACTCGGCAGGATGGCGAGGGCATCGTTATCGCGGTAAGGCATCAGAGCGCGAAAGCGGTTGCAAGCAATACACTCAAACTGCAGAGCTTGCTTGATGGCTATGAAACCATCGATAGCGGCAATATCGTGATCGAAAGCGACGGCAAGGTCGTTGCGACCAATGCCGTTGAACCCACCGTATTGGGCGTGTTCGATCTGCCTGCGACGGATGTCTTTATTGTCGACGGTATTAAGGATCGATGCCTGGCTGGTAAGGTCAGATTGGTTAACGCCGACGGCGAGTGGTATTTGGGCACATTTGGAAAAGCGCGCGGGTTCTACGTGTACACCTATGCCTCGGCACGGCGCTACTTTGAGGTCGTCGCAGCTGTTGCTGCCGGCGTGCTGGTGCTCTACAGCGGTGTTGTAGCCACTGTTGTGATGGTGCGTCGCCGCGCTGATCGTCGACGTTTGACGGACTTGCTGCAGCAGTAACGCGTCTATGGCGACAAGCTGGCAAAGGCAGCGCGTGAGGCCTCGTCTGCCAACTCGGCAAAGACGGAGTTTTTGCGCCGCATGAGCCACGCCCTGCGCACGCCCATCAACGGCATTCGCGGCATGGTCGAGGTCGGCGATGCCAATGCGGACGATCTGCAAAAGCAGACCGAGTGCCGCTCAAAGATCTGGACGGCATCGGGACTGCTGCTCGACCTTGCCAACGAGGCCCTGGATATGAGTCGCTTGGAGAGCGGGCAGGTCGATCTGGAGCTTGTTCCCACAAACTTGGCGACCCTCAACCACGAGGTGCGCGATATTCTGGAGCGCCAGGCCGAGGAGCGTCTGGTGACAATTATCTGCGACCAGCAGACGCTTGATCATCCCTATGCACGGGTGAGCGTGACGCACCTTAAGCGCTTGTTGCTCAATATTGCCGGCAATGCCGTCAAGTACAACCGCCAGGGCGGCTATGTTCGCCTGGTGTGCCGCGAGGTGGAGCCGGCGGATGGCGTCCTCGTCTATGAATACACGATCGCCGACAACGGTATTGGCATGAGCGAGGAGTTCCAACAGCACCTCTACGAGCCGTTTTGCCGCGAGGAGCAACAGGTGGAAGGCGCTTCATCGGGAACTGGCCTGGGCGCGCCTATCGCAAAACAGTTGGTCGAGCTTATGGGCGGAACCATGAGCTTTACGAGCGTCTTGGGGCAGGGGACGACGTTTACCATCCGCCTGCCGTTCGAGAAATGCAAGCGCTCCGAGATTCCTCAGGCAGTGCGCGCGGATGCGGGAGACGGCGATGCGCTCCAGGGCTTGCGCGTTTTGCTCGTAGAGGATAACGATCTGAATGCCGAGATCGCGCAGTTTACGCTCGGCCATGCCGGTGCCGTCGTGACGCATGCTAAGGATGGTGAGTCTGCCGTCGAGATGTTTACCGCGAGCGCACCGCACGAGTATGACGTGGTGTTGATGGACATCATGATGCCTGGCATCGATGGCCTTGAGGCCACGCGTCGGATTCGAGCACTCGATCGCGAGGATGCCGCGACCACGCCGATTATCGCTGTGAGTGCCAACGCCTTTGCCGACGACCGCAGGCTTTCACGTGAGGCGGGCATGAACGCGCACCTGAGTAAACCCGTGAGCTCGCAGGAGCTCGTTGAGGCGCTTGCGCACATAGCTGCCGACGCTTTATAAGCATATGGCCCGGTTCCAAGGTGGGCTGGAACCGGGCCATATTACTATTGATGAGACCTGCTGAGGGGCTTACTTTTCCTGAATCTGCTTGCCGCAAAGATGCTCAATCGAAATCTCGTAGAGCTGGACGCCCTTGATGTCCTTGGCGATTTCCTCTTCGACTTCTTCGGCAGAAGGGTAGTACTTAAGGGCGAGCTGGCGGACTTTGTCCTCGATAAACGCGGGGGTGTCATTCGCCAGGCGACAACGGCCAAAGACGACGGTGCTCATAACGTAGGGAGCCCAGTCACCGTCCTGGTACCACTCGTTGCCATATACGGTAAAGCAGACCTTGTCATCGCGCTTGAGTGCGTCGACCTTGTGGCCGGCTTTGGCGCCATGGAAATAGATCTTGTCGTGCTCGGCGTCAAAGAAGTAGTTGACGGGAATGGCGTACGGGTAGCCATCGTCGCCGTTGACGGCAAAGACGCCGCGCTTGCAGGTAGCGAGCAGTTCGCGCGCTTCCTCGTCAGTGATGGCGCGTTTCTTTCGACGTAAGGGTCTAAACATCGTTGGCTTCCTTTCTGGTCGTGCGTGGTGGTTGAGCACAAACTATAGCGAAACGGATCCGTTTTTCTTGATGCGGGCGAGTATGTTTTTGAGCTTGTTAAAGTCGAGCGGTTTGGATAGATGGGCGTTCATGCCGGCGTCGTGTGCCGCCTTGGCGTCCTCGGCAAAGGCATTGGCGGTGAGCGCGATGATGGGGATATCGGCTGCATCGACCTTCTCGCTCAGGCGAATCGCGCGGGTTGCCTCGTAACCGTCCATGTCCGGCATCATAATGTCCATCAGGATCGCATCGAAGCTGCCGGCGGGATGCGATAGGTACAGATCGACGACTTCGTTGCCGTTGGCGGCGCGGGTGACCACGACGCCCTCGGATTCTAGCAGCGCCTGGGCAATCTCGGCATTCAATTCGTTGTCTTCGGCGAGCAGTACGTTCATGTCGGCGAGCGAGCAGTCGAGCGCCCCCTCGACCGTATTCGCCCGCGCCTGGGGGTTCTTGTCGATATCGAGCGGAATCTCCACGTAGAACGAGGTGCCCGCATGGAGCTCGCTGGTGACTTCGATGGTGCCGCCCATCAGTTCAATAAGCGACTTGACGATTGGCATGCCCATGCCGGTTCCTTGGAACTTGCTACGCGCATCGTTACCTTCTTGGGCAAACGGCTCATAGATATGCTTTAAAAACTTGGAAGTCATGCCAATGCCGGTATCCGAAACGCTAAAGCAAAAGAGCGCGCGCCCGTTATCGAGTGGCTTGGTCTTTGAGCTAAAGGTGACGGAGCCGCCGTGCTTGTTGTACTTAATGCTGTTGTCTAACAGGTTGATCATGATCTGTCGGATATGGGTGGGACTGCCGATCATGTATGGCCCCGTGGCGTACGGCAGACTATTGTCCTGCATGGTGATGCCGTTACTGGACGCGCGGAGCTTGCACAGCACTAGCGTATCGTCACAGAGCTCTTTGAGGTTAAAAGGCGCATGCTCCAGTGTTAGCTTGCGGTCTTCGATTTTGCCCATCTCGAGGATGTCGTTGATCAGCGAGAGCAGGTGATTGGCGGCAACGCGCGCCTTGGCACGGCTCTCGCGGGCGACTTGCATATCGCCTTCCTTCAATTCCTCGATCTCGATAAGGCCCAGGATACCGTTGAGCGGCGTACGGATGTCGTGGCTCATGCGCGTGAGGAATGCCGTCTTAGCGGCGTTGGCGGCATCGGCTTTCTGCTGTTCTTTCTGCGCGCGGTGAAGCGACCAGACAAGGATGACGATGCCGGTGAGCAAAATGCAGATGATGACTGCCGCAATGACGATGCGGTTGCGGTAGAGAAGTCGAAACGCATCCGATTCTTGCGCCGAGTACGATGTGGGGGAATAACTGCTTGCAGAGAGCGATTCGCCAGCATTGACGATGCCCTTATTAATGATTCCCAACAGCACGGGCTTGCCGCGCGAAATCAAACACGATAGCTGTGCCGTGTCGGTGAGCTCCTGTGTTTGGAAATCCTCGATATCGTAGGTGTCGCGGATGGTTTTCAAGCGCGTGCTGGGGACAATGATGCAACTTGCCTCCCCCTTATTGAGGGCTTCGCGTGCCTCGTTGTCTTTCGGATACTCGGTTTCCTTTGAGTCGGGGTTTAGGTTTTCGAGCTCAAAACGGTTGACGATCGCGTCTGCTGTGCAAGCGATGTTCTTAAGGTCACTGTTCAGGTTGCTGCTGCTGTGAATGGCGGCTAGGGAAACCGTTCCCATCGGGTTTGACAGGATGACCCCTGCCTGCTCGGCAAGCCAGTAGTCGCGAAACAACGGTAGGGCGACATCGATGGTCCCTGTGGAAAGGGCTTTGGGCATTTGCTCGTTGTTCGAGAACGCTACTGTTGCAACCGTAATGCCAAACTTGTCGTGCAACGTCGTTGCAAGCGAGGCGAGCGACCCTTCCATTTCGCCGTCGTCATTTTGCGTGCAGTAGGGGAGTTTGTTTTTAAGATAGCCGATCGTGATGGTGTTGTCGTTTGCTTTGAGCCAGGAGCGCTCGGGGCCGGTGAGCGATGATGAGCCGCTGTTTTGGGCCGAGTAATTCGCCTTGACCTCGTCGTTATAACGTGGGCTGACGCGGGCGATTGCCGTCATGGCGGCATTGATATCGTTCATCAGGTCGGGGCGGCTTTTGGGGACGGCAAAATAGTAGTCACTCGAGCCAACGTAGAACATGGGCGACGCATCGGGCGACGAGATGGTGTCGTTCATGATGACGGCGTCGACTTCGTCGTTTGCGAGTGCGTCAAAGAGCATGGAGCCTCCGTCATACTCCCTGTATGTGCAGGTGATTCCTTCGTTGGCGAGCCACTGCTGGCCAACGAAGGTTTGCATAACACCGGAGTTGCAACCGATGGTAAGGCCCTGGAGCGCTTGGGGGTCACCCTTGGCCAGGTCGTCGCGATCGGGCTTGGCGTAGATGTAGTAGCGCTCGGTGCCCTCGGGGTTCGAGGAAAAGAGCAGCTTTTGGGTGCGTTCCTCGGAGTAGGAGATGTTGGGCATGAGGTCGATTTCGCCTGCCTCGAGCATGTCCATAAGCTCGGTGAAGGTGCCGGAGACGTATTCGTACCGCCAGCCGGGCGTGTAGTACGACAGGGTCTGGAGGTACTCGTAACCCCATCCCGATAGACGCTCGCCGGGGGTGCCGTCCTGGATGCCCTCGTTGTTGACGAGCCAACCAACGCGGACCGTTTTGACCTGTTGATCGGAGCCGGCGGCAAAGGCGGGGGCGGGCATGATGGTGCTCAGTACGGCGAGCGCGGCAAGCGCGACGGCCAGGGTGCGATATATAACTGAACGAAGGACAGCGGAAGCTCTCACATGCAATCCTAACGAATCGAGACGTTACCGCACAAGGATACCAGCTCAGCCTGCCTAGCCGGCAGTTGCGCCGCTAAACGGTTCCTCCCAGCACTTGGGGACAGTCCCTTTCTGCCGGCACAAAAGGAACGTCCTCAAGTGCCGGATGTGGGACAATACCGAGCGAATGTGATTGGGCATCTGAGAAAAGGGGTCGCGATGAACAAGTTGAGGACGCTTGCCGACGTGTTGCGCCAGGCTGGCTTTGCGCGCATCACGGGCCTGTTTCTTATCTTCTATCTGCTGTGCTCGACGGCTGTCTGGCTGTCCGAGCCCACGACCCTCACGTTTGGCGATGGTCTCTGGTTTAGCTTTGAGACGGTCTCGACCATCGGCTTTGGCGATATCCCGGCCGAAACGCCGGTCGCTCGCGCTATTACCGTCGTCCTGAGCGTTATCAGCATCTTCTACATCGCCATGCTCACGGGTGTGGCGGTGAACTACTGCAATATGCTCATCAAGCTGCGCCAAAAGGACACCATGGCGCGCTTTATGGACGATCTGGAGCATTTGGAAGAGCTCGATCGTGACGAGCTCGCCGACCTGTCGCGCCGTGTGCGCGAATATCGCCGACGCCAACGCTAGAACGGGCGCCGCGCGTCACGACGAGGGGGACTGAATATGAATATCACGGTATACCTGGGCGCCAGCGTCGGCAATGACCCGGCGTTTCTGCCTGCGGTGCAAGAGCTGGGCAACTGGATTGGCTCCAACGGGCACGCGCTGGTATACGGCGGGTCCAAATCGGGCCTGATGGGCGCGCTCGCCGATAGCGTACTCGAGGCAGGTGGACACGTGACGGGCGTTGAGCCGAGCTTTTTTATAGAGGCCGAGTTTCAGCACGACGGCATCGATGACCTCATCGTGACGAGCGATATGGCCGAGCGCAAAGCCAAGATGATTGAGCTCGGCGATGCGTTCATCACCTTTCCCGGTGGGACGGGCACGCTCGAGGAGATTGCCGAGGTCATGTCCGCGGTGTCGTTGGGGCACCTGAGTGCTCCGTGCATCCTGTATAACCTTGACGGTTACTACAACGACCTCAAGGCGCTGCTCGGGCACATGATTGATAAGGGGCTTTCGAGCCCGAGGCGCCAGCAAGGCATCTACTTTGCCGACGATTTGCGCGAGATTGTCTCGATTATCAACGGATAAGTCTTGAGCCTGCCCCACTATGACTCCCAATGGTGCCGTTTGTGGCGCAGATGGTTGGCTTGTCTGGGCAACGCTCGTTCTACAATAAAACATAACTATGTCGACTTTGACCGCGGGAGGACCCGATGGACAACCTTGCCAAACCCACAAACCGCGTGCTGTTTTTAGTTAGCGTTGCCGTGACCGGTGCGTTCGCAGGTGCCGCGGTCTGGCTGTTCTTTTTTGCGATGGAGCACGGTATCGACTATCTGTGGACCGAGATCCCCCACATGCTGGGCGCGGCGTCGCCCGAACTCGCCAGCGGCCCGTTCGGTTTTCTGCCGTATCCGTTTTTCGTCTGCCTGCTGGGCGGCCTGCTGATCGGCCTGTACGAAAAGCTTACGGGCACCAAGACCGACGACCTCAACCAGGTGATGGCTAAGGTTAAGCAAGACGGGCGCTACCCGTACGACAACCTGGGCAAGCTTTCGCTCGCGGCATTGCTGCCGCTGCTGTTTGGCGGAAGTATTGGACCGGAGGCCGGCCTGACCGGCGTTATCGCGGGTCTGTGCAGCTGGGTCGGCGACCGCATGCGCCGCTTTGGCGCCGAGTTCAGGGAGCTCACGCTGTTGGGCACCCAGGCCGCGCTGACGGCGCTCTTTACCGCGCCCGTCTTTGGCTTTGTGGCGCCGCTCGCCGGTAGCGCCGACGGCCAGGGCGAAGACGCCGGCGATGGGTCCGCGTCCGGCGAGATCACCATCAAACTGCCCAAGGCACAGAAGACTGTGGTCTACGGTATTGCGATTGCCGGCGGCCTGGGCACCTATCTGCTGCTCGGCCAGGTTATGGGCGGCGGCATGGGCATGCCCAGGTTCGAGGCCGCCGAGGTGGGCAACCTGGAGCTTGCCTGGCTCATCCCGCTGGCGTTGGTTGGCACCGTTTGCGGCTGGCTGTACTTTGTCTCGGAGCACGCGAGCGAGGCGCTGTCCCATGCAATAGGGGAGCGTCCTGTCGTCAAGGCCATGCTGGCCGGTCTGGCGCTCGCCATCTGCGGCACGGTCTTGCCCTACACCATGTTTGCCGGCGAGACCCAGGCCGATGTACTTATGGAGACCTACCTCACCATTCCCGCCGGCGTGCTTATCGCGACCGGTCTTGTTAAGGCCATGCTGACGCCCGCCCTCATCAACCTTGGTTGGCGCGGCGGCCACTTCTTCCCCGTTATCTTCTCGGGCGTAAGCCTGGGCTATGGCCTTGCCATCCTCACCGGCGCAGATCCGGTCTTTTGCGTCGCCGTCTGCACGGCATCGACGATGGGCGCCGTCATGCGCCAGCCTGTCATGGTTGTGGGCCTGCTGCTTATGTGTTTCCCACTCAAGGGTATCGTCTGCATGATCATCGCCGCAGCCATTGCCGCTGGCATTCCACTGCCCAAGCCGCTGCGCAAGTAGCGCGGCAGCGCGCGGTCAGTACAAACATCTCAAGTCCGGTGCGGGCGCTGTGTCACGGATTTGCGGGTGGACTGGATTTCGTTCGGTATCGGCGCTACTTCCAAATTGCAAGCGCGGCGGTGCCCAGTACGATGAGGACGAGACCGATGGCGCTGCGGCGGGAGAGTTTTTCGTTGAATGCCAGGCGCGCAAATAGCACCGATACGACAATCGATAGTTTGTCGATCTGCACCACGACACTCACCTGGCCTGCAGCGATGGCATAGTAATAGAGCAGCCACGATGCTCCAGTCGCGATGCCCGATGTTGCGAGAAATGTGAGCTCGCGCCGGTCAACGTGCGCGACCTGCTCCAGTTTTCCCTTGGCTGCCACGATTGCCCATGCCATAACCAGTACCACGCAGGTGCGGATTGCCGTGGCCAGGTTTGACTCGACGCCTTCGATGCCGATCTTGGCGAGGACGGAGGTGAGTGCCGCGAACACGGCGGCGCCGAGGGCGTAAGCGAGCCAGGTTCGGTCTTGCTGCTGCTCGGGTTCGGCGGACTGCTTCTTCTCGATCATTAAAAACGTGCCGAGGGTGATGACAGCGGTTCCCACGAGCTTAACCGCAAGGTTGCTCGTCTCGTCAAAAAGCGCGATGGCGACCAGCGCGGCGAGCACGGTGCTCATCTTGTCGACCGGTACGACCTTATTGACATTTCCGATGCTCAACGCCTTAAAGTAACAGATCCACGAAGCACCGGTAGCGAGTCCCGAGAGGACGAGAAAGAGCCAGGATCTGGGTTCGATGCTGCCAATGGTTCCAATGGATCCAGAAATGCCCGCCATTGCCCAGGCGAAAACGAGCACCACGCAGGTGCGAATGGCCGTCGCGACATCGGAGTCGGTCTGCTTGATGCCGCATTTGGCCAAGATGGATGTGATGCCGGCAAAGAATGCTGACGCAAATGCTGCGACAACCCACGACACGGGTGCGGTGCCTCCTTGGATAATGGGTTTATCCTGCGAGTTTTATGGACATGAGGATACCGCCCCACCATGAAGGTTTGATATGGCCGCGGCGAGACGGGGCCATGTTCCGGGGAACCATTTGGTTGAGGCTCGAATTGTCGATATGCTGTCGGCTTCTCTTTGGTTGCCAAGATTTAAACGGCATGCCGTGAAGGGCGGTAGCGACGTTGTCGCTGCTTCGTCTTATCTAGTAAATGAGGTGGCGTGCAGCCCAAGCCCTTTGGCTGTCGATTACAGGTCGCGTGCCCGATAGACCTTGGTGCTGACGGCGCAGCTGATTGCACATAGCGCGAGGGCAAGTGCGGCGATGCCTGCACACAGACAGCTCAGAACGGCAGGATCGGGATTCGCTCCGGCAATCGACATGAGCCAGTTGCTGATGGGGTTGGAGGAGCTCAGCGTGGCCATGGTGCCGCAACCAAGCAGGGCAAACAGGCCAACGGATAGGCGCAGCGCCTCCATGTGACCAAATCGAAAGAACAGCGGCTGCGCCAAAAACACCATCATGAGGGAGATGAGCATTGATGCTGCTGAGGCTATTGCAATCTCAAAGACGATCTGTCCCGTCAACGGGATACCCGCGCTGTTGAAGAGCGGGAAGGAGACGATGCTCAGAAGCGCGGCGGCGCACGCCATGACGGCGGAGAAGACAATAACGCTCAGGTAGCGTGCGCGGATGATGTCTTTGCGCGAGAAGGGCAGCGTTGCCCGGTAGCGCTCCCAACCGTTTTGATTGTCGAAGCCGGCCAGCGAGCTCATGACCATGATGGGTGACATGGCACTGACCGCGCAGGCGCCAGCGCTCATGCCGGAATCGCCGTCCGATGCGTTGGCAAGGGTCAGCACGACGAATATGAACAAGCCGACACCCGCAATGCTTGGGGCAAGCGAGCGAACGATGGCGAGCTCGGACATAAGGGCGCGTTTCATTTCGAAGCCCCTTTCAGCGTGAGGCGAAGATAGTCATCAATGGTTGCCCGATCGCAGGGAATCTCGGGAAAGGCCTCGAGCGCTTCGTGACGGTTGGGCACGAGCACGTCCACGCTATAGGCGTGGTGGGCGGCACGGGCGCCTTCGACGCAAGCCATAAGCTCGGCGGCCTGTGCTTGGGTGCAGTGGGCGATGCCGGCGCGGTCGGTAATGTCCTCGCGCGGCAGGTCAAAAATAATCGAGCCATTTTCGATGCAGATGACGCGATCAGCGGTGCGATCGAGGTCGGACGTAATGTGGCTCGAGAGTAACACGCTGTGCTGGCCGTCGGCGACAAAGGCAAGCAGCTCATCAAGCAGTTCCTCGCGTGCCATGGGATCGAGGCCCGCGGTGGCTTCGTCCAAAACGAGCAGCTTGGCATTGTGGCTGAGTGCACAGGCAAGCTGCAGTTTCATGCCCATGCCGCGGGAGAGGTCCTTGACCTTTGTCTTGGGATCGAGGCCAAATCGGTTGATGAATCCGGCGAACGTTTCGCGGTCCCATGTGGGGTACGCCGGGCCTACGAGCGACTCGATCTGGCCCACCCTGAGCGTGGAGGGGAAGGGGCACGTGTCCAGGACAAGACCGACGCGGGAGCGTAGATGGCGTTGCGATTCATCGGGCGCGTCGGCGCCACAGCGCTGCCCAAACAGGTGCACCTCGCCGGCATCGAGCTTTATAAGCCCGAGCGCGGCGCGAATGGTCGTTGTCTTGCCGGCGCCGTTTGCGCCTACAAAGCCAACGATCTGGCCGGGCTCCACAGCGAGCGTGACGTCGCGTAGTGAAAAGCGGTCGCTCACACGGCGTGAGATGCCTTTGAGTTCTAAAAGGTTTTGCATGGTATAGCCTTTCTTGCAGATGGCTACTGCATGGTTTCGGGGGCTACCAGGTCGAGCATCTCGTGCAGTTTGTCGCGCGTGACGCCCAGGGTTTCGGCTTGGCTCGCCGCTTTCGCAAGTAGCTCTTCGATATGGCAGAGCTGGTTTTCGCGCAAGAGTTCCTGGTTGCCCTCGGCGACAAAGCAGCCCTTGCCCTGCACGGTGCAGATAAACCCGAGTTGCTCTAGGTCGGCGTAGGCGCGCTTGGTGGTGATGACGCTCACACCCAGGTCGCTCGCGAGTGCACGGATGCTGGGGAGTTTGGCTCCCGCAGTGAGCGTGCCCGAAAGGATTTGAGCTTTGACCTGCGAGGATATCTGTTCGTATATGGGCTTATCGCTCGAGTTGGATAGGATGATGTCCACAGCGGCTCCTTAGCTGTTGGCTACACGTGTATATAACCGGTAAGCACAGTATATATACACTATGCACAGTTATGCAAGAGCTAAATGTGGAATAGCCCATCGACGCCGCGCTTGCTCCAAAACAATCTCAATCTGTAACATCTGGGTCCGTTTTTGGTCGCCAGCTGTTACAGATTGAGATGTTATTTTCCCGCCTGCCTATTTGTCTCAATCTGTAACAGTAAGAGTCGATTTGCGCGGCTAGATGTTACAGAACGAGACATTGGCTGCCTGCCTTTCCGTTTATCTCGATTTGTAACAGCTAGACCCAATTTGGGCGGTCAGGTGTTACAGATTGAGATTGTGCCGGCGGACAAGTTCGTTTGTCTCAATCTGTAACATCTGGGTCCGTTTTGAGTCGCCTGCTGTTACAGATTGAGACAGTCTGCTGCAGAATACTTTCGATAACTAGCCGTTCACGTTCTGACTGATGAATTTGTCCTGATAGGCGCCCTAGAGCGGGATTTCGCGGCTACAATAGTGCGGTTACAACGACGTAATGCACTCAATGCAAGAAAGGATCCGCATGGCAAGCCTGTCGGATGAAATCTCGTCGCGCCGCACATTCGCGATCATCAGCCACCCGGACGCCGGTAAGACCACGCTTACCGAGAAGCTGCTGCTCTATACCGGCAGCATCCAGACCGCCGGCTCGGTCAAGGGCAAGAGCTCGGCCAAGCATGCCGTCTCGGACTGGATGGACATCGAGAAGGAGCGCGGTATTTCCGTCACCTCCTCGGTGCTGCAGTTCACCTACAACGGTGCCTGCGTCAACATCCTCGATACCCCCGGCCACCAGGACTTCTCGGAGGATACCTACCGTACCCTTATGGCCGCCGACGCCGCGGTCATGGTCATCGACGGCGCCAAGGGCGTCGAGGCCCAGACCAAAAAGCTCTTTAAGGTCTGTACGCTGCGCCACATTCCCATCTTTACCTTTGTGAACAAGCTCGACCACGAGGCTCGCGATCCGTTTGAGCTCATGGAAGAGATCGAGAACGTCCTGGGCATCAATACGTATCCCATGAACTGGCCGATCGGCAGCGGCCGCAACTTCCGCGGCGTGTTCGACCGTCAGACCCGTCGCGTTATCGCCTTTGAGGGCGACGGTCACGCCAACGCCACCAAGAAGGTCGCCGAGGTCGAGGCCGAGCTGGGCGATCCTTCCATGGACGAGCTCATCGGTGAGGAGAACCATAAGAACCTGATGGACGACATCGAGCTGCTCGATGGCGCTGGCGACGAGCTCGACTTGGATGCCGTGGCCTGCGGCAAGCTGAGCCCGGCGTTCTTTGGCTCGGCGCTTACCAACTTTGGCGTGGAGCCCTTCCTCAAGGAATTCCTGCGTCTTGCCCCGACACCGCGCGCCTATACCGATACGCTCACCAATGAGCCGGTCGATCCCTGCCGCGACGACTTTAGCGGCTTTGTGTTTAAGATCCAGGCCAACATGGACAAGAACCACCGCGACCGCATCGCTTTTGTGCGCATCTGCTCGGGCAAGTTCGAGCGCGGCATGGAGGCCTACCACGTGCAGGAGGGCAAGAACATCA